>JAAXVZ010000318.1 GCA_013335235.1 Nanobdellota archaeon
GCAAAATTCAATATGACAATAGTTGGGCCAGAAGGAAGGTCAAAAGCGAAAGACGCGATAAGACCTAGAACGACACTAGAGACCCCAATCAATACAGAAAACAGCAGCGTCTTCTTGAAACCGACACAGAGCTGCAAGCTGGCTGCAGCAGGGATTATCATGAACGACGCTGAAAGCAGTATCCCGACAACCCTCATAGATATGACGACTGTCGCTGCGACTAGCATCGCCAATAGGAAATTCACTCTTCTGACATTCACTCCGGATACTTTCGCTGTCTCTTCATCAAAAGTCATGGAAAACAGGTCCTTATAATACCTCCAGATGAAAAACAAGGTCAATAATGCAATCACTACTGAAAAAGATAGGTCAAACCCACTGATAGCAAGGATGTTTCCGAACAGATAGCTCATGAGATCAATAGAAGACCTATTGAAGCTGGCAAGTAGTATTCCAAAAGCAAGACCTGTGTAAGAGAGTATGCCGATTGCCGTATCTCCATAAAGCTTTGCCTTCTCCTTTAGTAGGATTATCCCTATTGCGCCTGCCGCAGTTATTATGGCAGAGACAAGGATAGGCGAGTATCCTAAGAGGAAACCTAAGGCTATCCCTGCAAGAGAGATATGCGCGAGCCCCTCGCTTATGAATGCTGATTTCCGGAGCAATAGGAAGACGCCTAAGATAGAGCATGCTATGCTTGTCAGTATCCCTGCAAGAAGAGCTTTCTGCATGAATCCATAATACAGGATGTCAATCATTGTGCGTATGGCACACCAGATGTTTATCGTGCCCGAGGACTTTGTCAACAATATCAGAGCTGCAGAATTCCCTGTGTGTGCCGTGGAATAAGAGCTTCTGGTTTAGGCAAGCGACCTTTGTTACATATTTAGTGATGTAACCCACATCATGCGAAATAAGGATTATAGTCAGTTTCTCTTCACTATTCAATTTCCCTAGAAGATCATAGAATGCATCCTGGCTGTGCGCATCAACCCCAGTTGTCGGTTCATCTAATATAAGGAGTTCCGGCGCTCCTGCAAGCGCTCTTGCGATAAACACGCGCTGCTGCTGCCCTCCTGAAAGTCTGCCTATCCTCGTGTTCTTGAACTCTGCCATGCCAACTTTAGATAGCGCAATATCAATCCCAGAACTAGGACCAGACCTCTGCCCCATCTCCACTATCTCTGAGACAGTCGCAGGGAAATTCTGGTCAAAGCCTGTCGCTCTCTGCGGGACATAGCCTATTCTTTTCCAGTCAGAGAACATATGTTCCCCAAAAAGAGTTATAGAGCCAGAGGTAGGCTTTTCTAAACCAAGAATACATTTTAGGAGAGTGCTTTTTCCTGCGCCATTAGGGCCGATTATGCCAAGGAAATCCCCCTTGGATATCTTGAATGAGATCTTGCTCAAAATTTCTTTTCCATCTGTCACAAAAGAGAGGTTCTTCACATCGACAACAGGGATTTTTTTCTGTGAAAGTGACTCGTTATGTGCTGCTGTAGGTGTTTTCATTTACATTCAAGCCCGATCTTAAGTGTTTCTAGGTTATCATACATAGCCTCGATAAAAGTCTTTCCATTTGATGTCTCAGCTATTGAAAGCGAAAGAGCCTTTGCGCCTGTCTCAGCCTCTAAGGCTGATGATACCCTGGGATCGACAACAGACTCAAAAAATATGTAATTTATCCCTTCCTGCTCTGCAATATCTATTATCTCTGCGACTTTCCTTGGGCTTGGCTCTGCATCAGGAGAAAGCCC
>JAAXVZ010000103.1 GCA_013335235.1 Nanobdellota archaeon
CGAGGGATTCAAGAAACTATGCAATGGCGCAGCCGGCTGGATGGCATGTGCATATGGTCAGGATTACGAGTCTGTTGAGGCAGCCTGTGACGGGAAGGATAATGACTGTGACGGAAGTGTGGATGAGTCATGCCCGTGTGTGCAAGGTGCAGTAGAATCATGCGGCATCAACCGCGGCGAGTGCAGACAGGGCACGCAGACCTGCATGGCAGGGGTATGGTCAACATGTCAGGATCAGGCCATTCCTTCAGAAGAGCTGTGCGATGGCAGAGATAATGACTGCGATACAATGACAGATGAGGATGACATTGCAGACTGGCCGCTAAGCCAGGAATGCTTCAGCAATTCATGTATCGGGACAGCCTATTGCGCTGACGGAGTTTTTTCAGAATGCATACTTGAGGATGATTCTGATGCAGACGGATATTGCAGCAAGCAGGATAACTGTCCTGCAATAGGCAATGATCAGTCAGACAAGGATTCTGATGGAATAGGTGACAGCTGTGATACCTGTGCAAATGATCCGAAAAACGACGCAGATCACGATGGGGTATGCGGGGATGTTGATAATTGTCCATCAGTCCAAAATATGGACCAGAAGAATACAGATGGTGACCTGGTTGGAGATGCCTGTGACCTATGTCCTAAAGACCAGTTCAATGATAGGGATTATGACAAAGCATGCAAGGAAGAGGATAACTGTGAGGACAAGTATAATCCGGACCAGAGAGACTGCGATAATGACGGTATAGGGGATGCCTGCGATCCGAATTCAGCCTGCTCTATAGATTCAGACAATGATGGATTCAGCGATAACATAGATAATTGTGTAATCAATGCAAATCCATTGCAGGAAGACAGGGACGGAGACAGCATAGGGGATGCCTGTGACCCATGCCCTGGCGATAATGAGAACGATATTGATACAGATGGTGTATGCGGAGATGCTGACAATTGCCAGATACTGCCTAATCCTAGCCAGCAGGACTTGGATGAGGACAGTGTAGGTGATGTATGTGATTCCTGCCCAAGGGATGCAAGGAACGATTTTGATGCAGATTCCATATGCGCGAACCTGGATAACTGTGCAGAGAAATACAATCCCAGTCAATCTGACTGCGATAAGGATAACCTTGGGGACGCCTGTGACGCAGCTTCCGAATGCTCCTCAGATACAGATGGAGATGGGATAATAGATTACCTGGATAACTGTGCAGAGAAATCAAACCCGGCACAGTCTGACTTTGACAAGGATGGCCTTGGAGATTCCTGCGACACTTGCCAGCTTGACCAGTTCAATGATATCGATACAGACGGGGTATGCGGGGAAGCAGATAACTGCGTGTTCATATCCAATATTGATCAGCAGGACAGCGATCTGGACAATATAGGTGACTTATGTGACAGGTGCTCAGAGGATTCCCATAATGATATAGATGGTGACGGATATTGTGCGTCTGAGGACAACTGCAGGTTCAGGTACAATCCGACACAGAAAGACTGCGACTCCAACGGAGCAGGGGACGCCTGTGATTCTGCGTCGAAGTGCGTTTTAGACAGCGACGGAGACAGCCATCCAGATAATATGGACAACTGCCCGGACATAATCAATCCTGAGCAGCTTGACCATGATGGGGACGGCATAGGAGATTCATGCGACAGGTGCCCTTCAGATGCCAAAAATGACGCAGACACAGATGGGATATGTGAAAACAGGGACAATTGCAGGACAATACCGAACCAGAACCAGGCAGATTCTGATGGGGATGGAATAGGAGATTCGTGCGACAGGTGCCCTTTTGACATATACAATGATTTAGATTTTGACGGTATCTGCGGAGACGTGGACAACTGCGCCTTGAAGAACAACCCAAGCCAATCTGACTGCGATAGCAATTCTATCGGGGACGCTTGCGAATCCTCTTCATGCTCGTCAGATACAGATACAGACACTGTCCAAGATATCTATGATAACTGCCCGGAGATCCAGAACAAGGATCAGTTGGATTCCGATAAGGACAGCATAGGTGATTCATGCGACAGGTGCATGTTGGACAGGACAAATGATATTGACCATGATCTTGTTTGCCAGAATAAGGACAACTGCCCGAATCTGCTGAACATGGGCCAAAACGACGAGGACAGTGATGGAATAGGTGATGCATGTGATCTATGCACGGCGGATCCGAATAACGATATAGATGAGGATGGACTATGTGCAGAAAGCGACAAGTGTCCATACCAAAATGGCATAAATGGTTGTGGAGTGAAAAAGGAGGAGAGATTCGACCAGAGGATATCTATCACAAAGCGCATAGATGCAGGCTATCTAAGCCTGGAACCGAGTGAAGAAGTGCTGGATAAGACACACTCAGAATTGAAGAAATCAATAAAGGTTGAAACCAAAAAGTTTGAGCTTGCAGGAAAGCAGTACACAAGATACAGAATCACGATAGATAGGGCTCTCACAGATTTCGTATATCTTCAGAGCCTTCCGAAATGCATGGCGAGCAGAGCTGAGAATATATATTTCAATGGCAAGAACTACAATGTCATGGAAGACGATCCAGTAATAGCCTGGAGATTCTCCAACATAAAGGACAAGGCGGAGATAACCTACGACATAGAAGGTGAGACAACAGAAGAGTGTCTTGCCGAGTTTGCGGACCTGGCCTATTCACCTAAAGTGACTGCAAAAGAATTCTTATGGCCGCTTCTTGCGATACCGGTGCTGATCCTTGCTGCGGTGATATTGCAGAAAAGGATATCAAAGCCTTAGCTCAATATCACATTAAGTTCTTCTGCAGCTCCAAATTCAATATCTTTGACTTTGCAGACAGCCTTGAGGTCCATAAGTGCAGGTTCAATGAGTCTCCTGTCCCTATCTTTGCATTCTACGACCATCTGAGCAAGTTCGCTATTCAGGGACAAGGATTTGTCTGATTTGAATTTTCTCACTCTAGAGATTATCTCCACAATCATGTCGCCTGCATGCTCTGCGTCTTCATTGATCAGTGTTTCATTAGCCACAGGCCATGCAGAGACATGGATGCTTTTCTTCGACTCAATCTTTGCGAAATGCAGCTGGTATATCTCTTCTGTGACATAAGGCAGGACTGGTGCCGCAATCTTAAGGATGTTCAATAGTGTCTCATGCAAGGCATATTGGCCAGATTCCCTGGCGCCTTCTCTGTGCTTGTCTGGATTGTACAGCCTATCCTTGACTATCTCAAGATAGTTGTCGCAGAACACATTCCAGAAGAACATCTCGAGCTCCTGTCTTGCGCGGCTATACTCATAGCTGTCAAATGTTTCTGTGCATATCTTGATTAGCTTCTGGAGTTTTGATAGCACCCATTTGTCCATCAGCTCTAGCTCATATTCATCTTCCTTGAAATCGCCAAGATGCATTATAGAGAACCTTGAAGCGTTCCAGAGCTTTGTTATCATCTTCTTGCCATTCATCATATCCTTTTCCTTGAATGGAAGGTCATCCCCAAGCTTCGAGCCTGCTGCCCAATACCTGAGAGCGTCTGCGCTGTACTTCTCTATCATGACTTGCGGCTCGATTGTGTTTCCCTTGCTCTTGCTCATTTTCTTTCCAGACGGATCTAGCGCCCATCCGCTGATCATGACATTTTTCCACGGGTTCCTTTTATGGTGCAATCTTGACTTGACCAATGTATTGAAAAGCCAGAATGTTATGATGTCATGTGCCTGTGGCCGGAGGTCCATTGGGTATAATGAGTCATAGTTCTTTGTCCCTTTTATCAATTCACCTGCAAGTTCTGGGGTTAGTGAAGATGTGGCCCATGTATCCATGACATCTTTTTCAGCTGTGAATTCGCTGTTTCCGCATTTCTTGCATTTTGCTTCAGGGCATTTCATTTCTGTAGGGTCTACTGGCAATGAATCTGTGTCAGCTAAGACTATCTCGTCGCACTTGCTGCAGTACCAGACAGGGAAAGGGACACCGAAGTGCCTCTGCCTAGAGATGCACCAGTCCCATTGCAGCCCATTGATCCAGTTCTCGAGCCTTGAGCGCATGTGCGACGGATACCAGTGCAGTTCAGAGCCTGCATTGCTGAATTCTTCTTTCAGGTGAAGATATTTGACAAACCACTGCTTTGTGTTCATTATCTCGATAGGTGTTCCGCATCTCTCATGCACATTGACAACATGCTTTATCGGCTTCTGATCGACCAAGAGGCCCTGCGTCTTTAGGTCGCCAATTATCTTTTCCCTTGCTTCCTTTAGCTTAAGGTCTTTATACTGGCCTGCAAGGTCATTCATCTTCCCATCTTTTGTTATGGATATCCTGAGCGCAAGGTTATACGCCTTATACCATTCTATATCTGTCTGGTCGCCGAAAGTGCAGCACATGACAGCGCCAGTTCCCTTGTCCATGGCAGCTCTTGCGTCTGCAAGGATCTTGACTTTGTGATTAAATAATGGGACAACAGCCTCTTTTCCTACATATTTCTTGTAGCGGTCATCTTCAGGGTTCACAAAAAGAGCAGTGCAGCTTGCCAGGAGTTCAGGCCTGGTTGTCGCGATGATCAGTTTTTCTTGCCCTACCATGAATATGATATGGTTGAAGGCGCTGTCCAGCTCCTTGTCCTCAAGCTCTACCTGGGCTATCGCTGTCTGGCATTCCGGGCACCAGATCGATGGCGCCTCTTTCCTGTATTCAAGGCCTTTTTTGTATAATTCCACAAAGCTTTTCTGCGATATCCTCCTGCAATGGTCGTTTATCGTGGAGTAGGCTAGAGTGAAGTCGCAGCTCATTCCAGTATTTTTCCAGTCCTGGATGAACCCGGGCCTTATCACGTCAAGAGTCTCTAAGCAGAGCTTGATGAACTCAGACCTCTGCATCCTGGTGGACTTGACATTCTTTGTCTTCTCGACAAGCCTTTCAGTCGGAAGCCCATTATCATCTGTCCCGAAGGGATAGAACACATTATATCCTTTCATCCTCTTGTATCTTGCGATAAAATCCATCTGGGAATAGGAGAAAGCATGGCCGAGGTGCATCTTCCCTGAGACAGTCGGAGGAGGAGTATCTATAGAATATACCTCTTTTTCAGTATCCTCCCTGTCAAACCTGTATGTATGGTTGCTCTCCCAATAGACCTGCCATTTCTTCTCTGAGACCTTAGGATCATAATTCTGAGATTCTTTCTGTGCTTCCATGATAAAACCCTCCGTGTGGCTCTAAAATAGAGAGCATGATTAAAAGGTTTTCCTCTTCCAAGCATAGGTAGCATTAAATATCCTTCTCCTTATTTCTCAGTAGGCTGCCAGAACAATATGAAAACCGACAAAGCAAAAGAGCTGATGCAGAACCTATTGATGTCTTTTTTTTTATTCATCTTCTTGGCTGCCTGTCTTGAACTCATTGCAGGAGCAGGGCTGCTAAAAACACCCTTATTTTATTTTTCAGAGTACGGGTGGCAGAACTGTGCCAATTGCTCAGAGCAAATAGATGTAGATTATGGCAGAGGAGCCTCTCTTGTCAATATAACATATTATGC
>JAAXVZ010000104.1 GCA_013335235.1 Nanobdellota archaeon
GATGCGGCTCCCCTTGACAAAGGTTAACGTGCGAGTTATCATATCGCAGTGGGTAAGGCGATAAAATTTTACAGAATGGCTGACGGCAAATGCCCGGTGCAGGAGTTTCTCGATTCTTTGCCGGGGAAGGCGGCGCAGAAAGTTGCCTGGACATTAAACCTGATCGAGGACCTCGACGTTGTACCGTCAATGCATTTCAAGAAGCTCGTCAACACTGAGGAGATCTGGGAGTGCAGGGCACAGCTGGGCTGTAACGCATACCGGCTATTCTGCTTCTTCGATGGTCATTCTTTAGTTGTACTTACCCATGGCTTGGTAAAAAAGACGCAGAAGACGCCACAAAGGGAGATTGAGAGAGCGGAGGCATACAGAAGGGATTATTTGCAGAGGAGGTTGAAAAAATGAGTGACCTGAAAAAATATGTCCAGGAAAGGAAGAAAAGAGACGTTATCTTTGCAGAAGGCTATGACGAAGGGTATGAGCAGTTCAAGATCGGCGTTATGCTCAAGCAAGCCCGTGAGTCCGCAGGCATGACACAGGAAGAGCTCGCCCGGAGACTGAAGACAAAGAAGACCGCCATTTCCCGGATCGAGAATCATGCGGAAGATGTCAAGCTTTCAACCTTGGAGAAGGTAGCGCATGCCCTCGGCAAGCGGCTGGAAGTAAAAATCGCCTGAGGCCATCATAAGGTGTGACTGCGCCCACCCGCTTGGGCGGCCTCTCCTTGTGGCAGGGCCAGAGAGGCCCCTTCGGCCTGAACTTAACAGTTGCAATAGCATGAAACTATGCTGAGCTATCAGCCTGAATGTAACATCATAAAAAGCCAAGTCTCTTCCTCAAAGCTGTAATAGTTGCGCCATATTGCAATTTTCAAGTATCGTTTCAAAGTGACATTTCCAGAAAAGAAAGATATTCTATAAGTTTGGCCGTAAAATGATAGGGGCAAGCATCTCAGGCAGAGCTTTTTGAACAGGGATATAAGGTATAATTTTATAAAATCACACAGGAGGCCAGTCCAATGGATGTTCAACCTGACCTCGCATCAACAGTTATTTCAGTTATAGTTCCTTTCTTGATAAAAGGAGGGGAAGAGATCGCAAAGGGTGTGGGAAAGGAGCTTTTGGATCTCGTCAAGAGCCTTTTTACATCAGCTAAGGACAAGGCGATAGTCCAGGAACTGGAGCAAAAACCAGAGGACCAGAGAGTTCAGGGTAAGGCTGAACTGAAACTGGCTGAGCTCATAGAAAACAGGCCAGATGTAGCAGAGCAGATTAATAAAATACTTCCCAAGGCACAATCAGAAGTGGAAAGGGTTACAATTTTAATCAGAAACAGCAAGAATGTAATTGTTTCAAGTCAGATTTCGGCAGGGGGTGATATCACAGTGGGTGATACCTTCCAGCCTAAAAAACATGAGTGACAAACCAGAGATATCCATCAGTGAAAGCAGCAATGTCATAGCGAATAGCAATATCAACGTTGGGGGAGACTTTATTGGCCCAGGCGGACAAAAAGTAACCATCAATCCGTCGTGGTCTCCAGCAGTTGTTGAGTCAGCAACGAAAGAGATATACACTCGCCTATCCCCAATACTGAAGAGAAGAGCTATCGACGAAGAACGGTCACGTGACGAAATCAAGGCTCTTGCCGAAGATGTCTCGGCAGAAGGTAGTTTCCTTGCCTTTGCCGAGTCTCATGCACGTGCCGAGGTGTTCTATTGGGCTGCTCGTCTTTACGCATCGCAACCGGAGAATGCTCAGGATTATCTGTATACCTGTCTTAAAGTCGACCATCATTTTGATGTAAGTATTGCAAATTCTCTTATATTGGATAATAAAGGCGACACGGATGGCGCACTTCAGATACTCCGAGACATAGATAATGCCGAAGCGCACTCTACTCTTTTTTCAATACTCACTCGTAGAAGGGGCAGAGATCTGGCCCTTTCTTGGCTTGATTCACAGATAGAGCACAATGATCCGGGCTTTATGACAGGCTTAGGCTGGTTTAATGTTGCTGTAGCACTATCACAAGAGGACAATTGGGAGGGATCTGCAGAGATCCTCGCAAGAGTTAATGAGTCTGCTGAAGAATGGCCTGACTTGGCATTTCTTGAAGGAATAGTCAATGTGGCATTGATGCTGCCTGTTGCTCACCGTGCTGGAGTTCTCCGCATGGCGCTATTTCATTCCTCTATTCGTCCGACATGGGGCACTCAGACTGAAACACATAGGCACCATGCAGCAAAGTGTTTTCAGCGTGCAGAAAGATTAATGAAAGAGATTGACGTCCCAGAGCGAATACAGGCTGGTAATATTTGGCAACTCTGGTTGAGACTTACAGATCCAGACCCTGTAGTTGCTGAAGCGGCGCTAAAGGAAGTGCAGGATGGTATGAACGATATTCGGAAGGCAGTAGAACTAGTTCCGTTCACACGCACATTTGAAATTCCTTTTAACCCTGACCCGTTGAGACGTTATTTAGAAGATCGCAGGGTTACTGGAGGTCTGAACGGCAGGGAAATAATTGCGGATGTTCTACTGAAGAAGTCTCTCTTATCTCCTCGTGATTTTGCAAAATTATTGGAGCAGGAGGAAGAGCGATTTGCTGAGGTCGTGTCGCGCTCAACTATTGCAGGATGGCTCATTGAAGCTCTTGTTGCTGATACCCAGATTGAAAAAGCCCGCCACACATTAGAAAAAAGACGAACCGATCTCTCTGACGACTACAATCGTCTTGAGGCCAAAATTCTTAAACATGAAGGAAAAGATCCAAGGCAGAAACTTGAAGAAATCTATCATCAGAGTAACAGGCTAATCGATTTGAAGAACCTGATCGGTTATTTAGGGACGGCTGAAGATTGGACCGCTCTCAGACCCTTGAGTGAAAAGCTCTTTCAGCTCGATCCCACGCCGGACAGTGCCAAACAGCTCATACAATGCCTTTTTAATTTTCCAAACGGCGCTGCATCCGTAATCGCTTTTTTTGATGAGCACCAAGAGGTCGTTAACTGGGGGGCGGACCTTTTGTCAAAAAAGGCGTGGGCTCTATTTGATTCAGGGCGTTTGGCAGAAGCACTGGTGATCAACGATAGGCTGTTAAGTGAACGCTTTTCTGCAGATGATCTCCATCTGGATCTTAACATTGCCTTGCAGTCTGGTAACTGGGAGCGTTTCCCCCTTATTGTAGACAAGGCTTGGGATAGACGCGAAGACCATGACCCAAACACTTTATTGCGCCTTGCCACGATCGCTGCCGAAGCAGACGTAACTGCCCAGAGAGCTATGGATTTTGCGAAATTGGCTGTAGAAAATGATCCAGACAGCGCAGGCACTCTTCTTCAAGCATATGGCCTCGCCTTACATCTCGGAAGGGAGGGCGATGTTGAAGCTGACTGGCTTGCCCGCGCGATTCAGCTTTCGCCGCCGGAAGGTCCGGTAAGACAAGTTGATATCCGCACCGTTGTTGAAAAGATCATCCCTGCTCATCGTGAACGGATAGACCATGTTGAAAATAGCATTCATAAAGGGGAAATCCCCTTGCATGGGGCTGCGAGCATCCTGAACCTTCCACTTTCAGCATTTCTCATCGACCTCCCGAAGATCAATGCTGAACAACAAGATGGTAGAAAGATAGTCATTATTCCGATTGTTTCGGGTCAAAGATCTCCCGTAGAGGTGCAGAAGGACTGGACTATCGGACTGGATATCACATCAATTATGGTGCTTTGCTACATTGATTTGCTGCCAGAGGCACTTAGTGCTTTTAATAAAGTAGTTTTGGCACCTGATACCATGATGCTTTTACTTGAAGAGCGACGCCATGTCCGTTTCCAGCAGCCTTCACGCGCAAAAGATGCAGAGGAAATTAATAGTCAGATTGACCGAGGACTTCTCCGGATAGAACAGTCGGAGGTTAAGCCTCCAGAGTGGCTTGAAAATGAAGTGGGACACGATCTTGCTGAACTCCTGGAGACAGCGAGAAAATTATCCGGCAGGGTGATTTTGCCATCTTCTATTAATAGGATTGGAACGTACATTGAAGGTAAAGCTGATCTCAGAGAGTACCAAGAGATTGTTCTCCCCATCAGAGCCTTTATCCGATTGCTAAATGAAAAAGGTTATATTGATCCAGCTCTCTATAAACGATCTGATGACTATCTTGCAATAATTGACCATGCAGAAGCTGAGGCAGCGCCCTCAAACAGCCTTGACGGCCCCTTATATCTCGATTCTCTATCGTTGACTTATCTTCAATATGCTGGCATTTTGCAGGCTGTTTGCATATCAGGATTAGATATGCGCGTACATCATACCATAAGACAAGAGATGGCTTCCTTGATAAACGCTGCGCAAGAAGGTGAACGGCGTGCTGATATTCTTGATAAGATAAGGGTAACGTTGAGAAATGCTTTGAATGAAGGCCAAGTGATTTTTCTTCCGAGGAAAGCATCTTCAGAGAATAATGAACATATCAGCACATTAGCCCAATTTATGGAAGGGTTAGATGTCATCGATGCCATCTGTGTTGATGATCGCCTTTCAAACAGTTTTACACTTTGGACTGATAAAGAAAACAGTCGATCTGTTCCCACGCTTTGTGTCCTTGACGTTCTGAACTACCTTGAGAAAGTCGGAAAGATCAATTCTACTAAAAGATATCTTTCCATATTAAATTTGCGCAAGTCAGGTTTTGCACTCTTACCTATAGATTCAAAAGAGTTAAGATCCATTGTTAATACCGGGAGGCCTACCAAAGAAGGAGGGCTCATAGAAAGCACTGGAATGAAGTCTCTACGGCAGACTCTTAACCGAATAGGTAGCCTCAAAGTAGTTCAAACACCTAAAGAGGCACGTTTTCTTGTTGAACTTCAGCGGGCATGTTTTCAGGTCATTCATCAAATATGGGATGATGGCGGCATGGAAGTTGAAAAAGCAGTGATACTTTCCTTGTGGCTCTGGCGAGATATTATTGTTTTTTTAGCATGCACTTGGGCGGAAAGGCAAATCTCCGAACCTCAAATGTCTCATTCTGATATGTTGAGTCACCTGATATCTCTATTATTGCTATGGAATCCTTCAGCGAGAGATGACCGATACAAGAAATATTTAGACTGGGTAGATCAGGACGTGTTAAATCCACTTCTTATCGCCAATGCTAGGGTTGTAGCGAGTGTGGCACAGAGCATCAAAGCCAGTATTGAAACATATTCTGGCACCCTTGGAACGGCTGAGGCTAATCTTCTTGCTGCTCACTTGTTTAAATGGAGCCCTTTAGTGATACGTAAGCGATTGCTGCGGGATGAGTCTTTTACTGGTCAGTTTGGGCTATCGAAAAAAATTCTCACAATTAACGAGACGATTTTTGTTGAAACAAACTCTCTTATTGCATCTGCGCGTAAGGTCTTAGACGGAGAAGGGGAACAAAGGCTTGTTTCTCAAAATGGCCTTGAAATAAGGCTTTTCATCAACGATGAAGTCATACAATTGAGCTACTTGAATGAAAGTTGCGATCTTATGGAAATTCCGCT
>JAAXVZ010000105.1 GCA_013335235.1 Nanobdellota archaeon
ATCCTTTCTCCTGCAGAATATATCCACATTTTCGAGACAGAATTCCGTTTAAGGGGCATTTCTACCAATGGTTGGGAAAGAGCTGGAAACAAGATCTACGAGATTATGGCAAACGCTGCTTACCAAAGAGGTGCAGGTGAGGATGAACTAAAGGACCTGTTCCAGGCAATAGTACGCGACCATGGGCACAGAGGGGAACTATTGAGGATATTTGGCAATAAATTCCCAGATATACGCTTTGGGATAGCAGATGCTACCACCAATAATCTTCCACAGAATACAGACGCTTCTGCACTCCAGATTGCGTTCTCTTTGTTAAATTCAGAAAGCAGGAGCGTTGAGGCACTGGGTTTCAGTCAGGAGGCCTATCTCCGAGCTAATCAAGTTTTGGAAGGAACAGGCAATCTTCTGAATGTAATAAGAGGAAAGTTTGCTGCAGATACAGATAGGTTGTCATTAGTCAAGGCTGTTGCAGAAATAAAGGATTCAAGGGTTGTCTACAGACAGGCTACTGCTTCAGAAGGCCTGGATTTCAATGATTTGGTAAAAGCTATACTTGCATCAGCGCAAGAGTCTGAACCGATCGACCATAGGTGGAGAAAATACAGCCCTGAGCTCAGCCCAGCGTATCAAAGCCTGATCCCAAGAGCAATGATGGCAATCAAAGACAAAGGATTTGATGCTGTCAATGAGAGCGTAATCTCAGGCCACAGGTCAGATGTAAAATCATATGTAGGGAGAATCAGGTTGAGTGAACCTAGAAGAACTGTATCATTAAACCAAGTTGTTGATCAAGTCTGCGGCTTGATATGGAATGAAATAAGCACACAGGATTATGTCAGCTGCATCAAATACCAAAGGGGACTTGACGAAGAGGAGACAAGGGCAGTAAACAAGAAAATGCGTGAAGAGTATGGTATTAATCTAAGTAACCTACAATTAACAACTGGCTCTTCACAAAGGCAAAGCCATACATTGACGTTTGGCTTCACCTATGCAACAAATGGCGCGATTTATGAGTCAGCAAAAAGGAATTTTGATGCACTAGTTAAGATGGCCAACGCAAAGCCTTCAATTTATAATACGCAGATTGTAATTCCAGAACGTCTGGGCGAGCCAGCCTTAAAGCAGCTGGAACAGATGCTGAAGAAGGAAGAAATAGATAGCAGCGTATTGGGTTACACAGCAAATGGTGTAGCACTGACATTGACACCAACAGGAAAAAGGGCAGCTAGCCTTCCAGGATTCTGGGAGTCAAGTTATCCAGAAGAACCTGAAAAGACAAGCGGTCCTGATCTTTCAACCTACCAAAGAACCATGAAGCCATTCAAAACATATGGCTGGAGAGGAATGGACGAAAATCAGGTTGAGCCAGCAGTTCTGAACTTAACCGCATCCAAGGCTAATCATTTCTATAAGGAGTATATTGTAGGCAGAAGACTAGAGATTTATGTGAAAAAGAACTCTCAAGGAAGCGGAGCAGATTATTCTAGGGCGCTAATAGAGGATGCAATAGATGTCGGCAGGAATATATTTAACGAAAATGACCATCCGGGCGCATTAGATTTCCTTGTTCAGCTTCGGGATAATACAACACAACTATTGCCTGGAAAGGATTGGGATCTGGAACTTGCCAGAGGATTAAGGGAGATAAAGGACAGGTTCATCCCTTATAGGCAACTATAATAAATTTTCGCAACCTGCCGATGTTTTGATAATCACGCTCAGAGGAGAAAAAATGACAGACACACCACAACCACAGATATATTACGGCAGCTTACAGCAGCCATTGCACCCTAATGCACAATACCTTCTTATGCAGGCAGAGATAGGTAATGGGACATACCAGACAGCTGAGTTTATGCAAAAGATAAATGCTGTAAGCTTGGATGGCATCACTTCGTCCGAAGGCCAGAGGGATGTAAGAAACGCCAGAACGTTTATGCAATCGTTCTCCGCTCTTGGATCAACGATTAAGATCGAAGGGTTTGAGCCTAACAGAGAAAAGCTCGAAAGCTTCGTGAATACAACTTTTGCAGAAATGCGAACTGCGTTGCAACAAAAGTAAAAATTCTCCTTTTTTCCTTTATCAATTTATCAGAAACAAAGAATCTATATTGATTTTATATATAACTACTTAATAGTGGTAAAAATATGGAAAGATTTAAATACTAAATGGCATTTTTTCAGGTAATGCTCAAGCAAATAACTGCCCCGAATACGCTTCCGCTTGTCGCACTGCTGGATGCTGCTTATGATACTAATATAAGGTATTATGAAGAAGCAGATATCTTCGGAAAGGCTACTGAGTTTATTGCACCCAACGAAAACCAAGTTGAAGCCCTAAACAGTGCTAAGAAAGAGTACCTCCTATCACTTGCTCATTTGATTGACCACTTAGGAAAATTTCCGACAACTCTTGAAGTTAACCTTTACCAATGGCAAGACCGGGAAGGGACCCAGATAACACGATTCGGGTTTGATAGCCCTGATCTTGCAGGCGCAGGCAAGGATCGGCTTATGCAGTTATTAAGCTTTTTTCAAGATTCCGTGGGAATCGGCAATGGCAATTACTATCCTTGGGAGAGGTCTGATCTGGCCAGATTTTTTTCCTGGGCAGGGAAAACCATACATGAAAAGCATGGGCTCTGGAGCTTCGGGAACGATGACAGGTTCATATCCCGCCCAAGAAAGTTCACTTTCCAATACACAGGTGGCAGCAGAACAACTTTAGCCAAGGATTATACCTTCATAGAACAGAAAGGTGATTCAGTCCTTCTTGGATATGAAGAGGATTGGGAAGGGCATGGGAATGAAATCCGGAACAGAACATATGACTTCAAGCCATGGTATCCAAAACATGATTTTAAAGGAACCATGTCTAGATACCTTCAATATTTCCCGAATGTAAACATAAAATGGAATGAAAGGAATCCAAAGCATCAAGACTACCCAATACTTAATTTAAGAGATGCTGCATTGAAGTTGCTATAGAAAGTATTTCTTAATGTAATAATTATTTTTTCACATTCTGAGCATCTTATCCAGGTAAGCTTCCCTTCCTAAAATAGAAACTTTGTCAATCATGCTAAAGTAATCCGACTAGTAGCTCTACAGAAACCATCATCTGAAAAGAAGGAAGGGCGTGCATATCCTGGAAGATGGGAAAAGAATAGAGATCCTGTAAATCATCTCTTAATTAGGCTGATTGCCTTCCCGAGTAACCCGCCTAATGTGATGGAGACAAGAAAAATCGCAATCGGAAGGAATTGCTCTAGGCATTCTCCTTTGCATACCAACGTCGCCAAATGACGGATGCTAAAATATCCACCAACCAATAATCCTATAAATATCCCAATTTGCACAAATAGAGAGAAGCTTCTGAAAAACAGGAATGCGCTAACTATCGGAAATGAAACTAAAAAAAGAGAAACACTAGTTATAATTATTGCAAAGATAGGCACAGGGCATCCACCGATGCACCTGTAACCGAAGCTGAAAAATATTGCAATCAGCTCCAGGCAAATGAAAGTGATAAGCACTTTCTTAATGTGTGTTTTGTAATCAAAATATTTTTTTAGCATTGCATTTAACCTATACTGATCACTAAGCCAGTGCTATCAGCATCCCTTTTATCCCGTTTGCCAGCATCTCGACTGATACTGCCATCAGGAAAAGGCCCATTATCCTTGAAAGTATGTTCACTATCTTCGGATCGACCTTTGAGACAAGGAGCGAGAATATGAAAAAGACTACGGCGACGATCGCAAATGCGCCTACCATGCCTGCGAGGACTGCCTGCTTCCCTAATTCATAAGACTTCACTGTGATAAAGGAGATTGTTCCAGGACCCGTCAGCATGGGTGTTGCGATGATCGTTGTCAGGCTGTCGACAGTGCTTATCTTCTTGTGCTCTTCCTCTTTCGGCTTGACCATGTTCAGCCCAAGGATAAGAAGCACAATACGACCTGCAATCCTGAAGGAGTCCAGGGTTATGCCAAACAAGCTGAATAATTCCGGGCCGACCATTGCCATGACAAAGGCAATCATGAAAGCTGTCAGGACTGCCTTTATCGCAACCATCTTCATGTCCATCTTCTGCTGGTATGCTGCCATCAAGAAGGGGAAAGAAGATAGCGGGTTCAATAATACAAATATCTGGACTGCAAGAGCAACATCGAATATCATCAGAGTCTTCATTAATGACAACCTATAAAAAGATTTGGGTGCTAGTAAGAGTATGAAAGACCTGATAGACGCGCTTCCAGTAGCTGAATCTGTTGAATACCTGCTTGACACCTGCTTCCTTATTGACATCATGAAGAAAGGTAAGATAAAGCAGCTTGAATGGTTCTGCGCAATAAACAAGACAGGCATGACATCCTTTAATCTAGAGGAAGTGGTGCATGTGCATCATAAGCTAAAGGGGGATGCTTCTCATCAGCTAAGGACGTTCTTCAAACAGAAGCTCATCTCAAATGTCAAGGTCCCTGTCTCGCCTGGAAACAGAATTGGGGAAGTAGAGTACGTGAATGAGTCATATGACTGGGTACTGAAGATAATCCCTGACCCGAGCGATGCTGTTCTCATCGCGACAGCGCTTCGCATCAATGCGTCTGTCCTCACAAAGGACAGGCACCACATCTATACTGCTGTCGCTGAGAACAAAGGGATAAAGGTCCTGAAAGAATTGCCTTAAATACACAAAAACATTCTTGCATGGCATGCATGAGACAGTCGAGATACGCCCTTATGATAGCAGCTTCAAAGAGTATTTTCTAGAGGAAAAGTTCGCTCTTGGCTTGGAGATAGAGCATGTCGGCTCAACCTCTGTCCCTGGACTTGGAGGGAAGCATGTCCTTGATCTGCTGCTGATCGCAAGAAGCAAGGAAGACGCGCTTGAGAAAGTGAGAGTTCTTGAGAAAAGAGGTTACGAGATAAACCAAGATGCTGGTGATCCAGAAAGGATTTTCATGCATGCGGATAAAATGCTCCTTGGGAAAAGCCTGCATATCCATATGCATATCATGTGGACACAGAAATACAGGGAGATGCTTCTTTTCAGGGACCACATGATAGCGCATCCAGAAGACGCAAAAGAGTACTTTGCCCTGAAAAAAGACATAGCTGCAAAAGTAAATTATGATAGGGAAGAATATACTAAGATAAAGGCAGCATATGTCAAAGAGATAATCGAAAAAGCGACACTGCCATTATACTTCGCTCCGATAAATCTTGTCGGGAACAAGTACTATCGCCACTTCCTTTTCGAGAAAGGCGCAGACTTTGTCTTCTCTGAATTGATGCTGTGCGAGCACATGGACCAGAACAGGGGCAAGCTGGATATCTTTGAAGAGGATCTGGAAAGGACGATTATCCAGATAGGCGCAGGGACAAAAAAAGAGATTGACACACTCATACCATTATTGCCTAATGTAAATGAAGTGAACCTGAACATGGGCTGCCCGCAATCATCTATGAAAGAGATATGCGGGGGCCTACTCTCAAATAAGGAG
>JAAXVZ010000106.1 GCA_013335235.1 Nanobdellota archaeon
CGAAGACGCACGTCTCGCGAGTGATGATGAAACTCGGGGTCCGCGACCGCGCCCAGCTCGTCGTCTTGGCCTACGAGAGTGGGCTCGTTGTCCCCGGTCCTTCCGAAGACTGAGACGCAACCCCCTTGCCATTGACTCCAGATCAATCAGAGTGGTATTGCCTTTTCTCAGGGCAAGCACCCTGATGGTATATCCCTGATCTTTTCCCGTGGAAACATGGAGGGGTACCGAAGTCGGGGAGGTTGGTTCAACGGGTGCTGCGGAGAGTGTCCAGGAAAAGAGCATCAGCAGAGCCATCAGCCAGAGAGAGGCCGGACGATATCGGATTCGAAACAAAAACAGGGGCATGATTGACGAATGCATTACGTTTTACTGAAACATGAGAGGGTAAGACAATAATAAGAAAATATATTTTGCCTCCTTCGGAACCGGTTTCCATAAGAGAAAATAACCTGCTCCGGTCAGGGATTGAGGAGCTTCGTTCTTCCTGCTTGGGAGTAGCCCTCCTCGACATCGATGCTCTGGTTACCCCTAATACCCCGCTGTTTACTCCCCGGGAAGCAGGAAGATCTTCCCAAATGGGGCCTCGAAGGCTGAGAAATTTTACTGCTTTGTCATACTTACCTTCAAAAATATCCCCTCCAATCGGCGTTAACGTTATGGTAGGGCCTATATAGCAATCCCTGCCAATGTGAATATACCGTATTTTCCTTAAACACAAAATGCGTAATTTATTCATTGGCGCATAGCGTGCAACCACATAAAAAAGGTACGATGAAAATTTTTCCCAGAATATCATAAGAAAACCTATCCCAACAATCACAGCAGACACATATTTCATGAAATACCTTATGGCTGACTCTTTTAAGCCGATGCTTTTATTGTCCTCGCTGACAACCTTTACTCTCATCAATAGCTTCCCAATGGTCCCTCCGTACATTGTCGTAAGTGATATCTCGTATATCGCATCCACCAGGATCAGGAAGGGATAATATATCAGCAATGTCTGGAATAGGGAGATAGGTGTGAACATCAGGGCAAATGAGAAAATCACCCAGCATAGCGAGATAAGGACAGTGTCAATCGCAAATGCAATGAAGCGCAGGCCAAAGCCAGTATATTCAGTCTTTTGAGGATCCATAGCGTCAATTAAAAAGAAGCAGTATATAATATTTTTCTATCCTAGGGGTCAAGGATAAAAAAAGAAAAGCATTATTCTTTTCACATCTTCGCTCTTACATAGAATGTGGATATCACTTTAGTCAGGAGCATCGCGAAGAATACGACAGCTATTGACATGTCAAAGGGCATCACCGCGCCATCCTGCAGCAAAAGCCTGTTCTGATATGCCTGGTAAAGTGCCATTGCAGTCAAGGCGCCTACTGCTGCAAAAGAGCAATTCCTCTCTATGAGCAGCTGATGGTAGTTCTCCCTTTCATCGCTCTTTTTTGGCATCTGCATCATTATGTGGATGACATCCAAGATTATCACGCCAAAGACTATGCCAAACACCCATGGTTTCACTGCAGCAGTCAATGTCGAAGAAGTGACAAGCCCTATAGCGAATGCCACTATTGCGGCATATATCCATCCCTGCCAAGTCTTCGGGGAGATGCCCCATCCAAAAATCCTGTACTTGAACCATTCTGGTTTTCCTATCATGTTTTATCACCTTTTCTTATTGCGATTTATATATGATCAAATTCCGAACAGGTCTTCTACTTTGCAGCTGAATATCCTTGAAAGTTTCAGGGCCAGCTCAAGGGATGGCATATAGCGCCCGCCCTCAACAGAGATTATGGTCTGCCTTGTGACTTCAGCGAGAGCAGCCAGCTTTTCCTGGCTGATTCCTCTCTTTTCCCTATACTCCTTGAGCTTGTTCTTTGTCAGCATCTGCAATGCACCATGTAAAGTTAACTATACGTAAAGTTAGCTTTACTATTTAAATATTTCTTTTTTTGATGTGGCACTGTTCAAAATCCCCTGCTTCGCAAACCAGAACCCTATACTTGCGTATAGGAACCTGGATTTGCTGCGCATACCTGCCTGATTTGCGACTCGCAAATTCAGGCATTGCTGGTATGACGGAGATTTTTTTGAACAGTGCAGTCCTAGTATCAGAATAAGTGATTTATATGAAATTCATGCAATAAATAAAAAAAAGATGAGGTCTTACTTCTCATCAACGACTTCTCCTTCCACAACCTTCTCTTTCTTTGATCTATTCCTGTGGTTGTTGCCGTGTGCTTCTTCCTTTGGTTGAGGCTGCTCCTCTCCTTCAGGCGCTCCCTGTTGCTGCTGTGCTCCAGCTTGCTTGTAGAGTTCAGTGGAAGCTTCCTGGACTGCCTTATTGACTTCCTCAAGTTTTGCCTTTAGCTTTGCATAGTCTTTTGGATCAGCTTTCAGGAGTTCCTTCATCTCCTCAATCAGCTTCTTGATTGCATCGACGCTTGCGTCAGGCACTTTTCCCTTGAAGTCATCAAAGAGCTTCTCTGTAGTATAGACGACGGTCTCTGCCTGGTTCACTGTCTCTATGTTATCTTTCCTTTCCTTGTCTTCATCAGCGTGCGCCTCAGCCTCTTTCCTCATCCTGTCTATCTCATCGTCTGAGAGCTTGTGGCTTGCTGTTATCCTGATTGACTGCTCTTTCTTTGTTCCCAGGTCCTTTGCAGTGACATGGACGATTCCGTTTGCGTCGATATCGAATATGACCTCTATCTGAGGTATGCCTCTTGGTGCCGGAGGTATTCCAACTAGGTCAAACTGCCCTAGTGCTTTGTTGTCAGCGAACATCGGCCTCTCTCCCTGGCCTACCCTGATCGTGACAGCAGGCTGGTTGTCTGACGCTGTAGAGAATACCTGGCTCTTCTTTGTCGGGATTGTCGTGTTCCTTGATATGAGGGGTGTGAATATCCCTCCTAATGTCTCGATTCCAAGAGATAATGGTGTCACATCCAGCAAAAGGACGTCTTTCACTTCTCCTGCTAAGACTCCTGCCTGGATTGCCGCTCCCTGTGCGACACATTCCATAGGGTCTATCCCTCTTTCAGATTTTTTTCCAAGCGCGTCTTCGACAAATTTCTGGACAATCGGCATCCTTGTCGGACCGCCGACCATGATTATCTTGTCGATATCTGCTGGTGTCAGGCCTGCATCCTTCACTGCCTGTTCAATAGGCTTCTTGCATCTCTTGATGAGCGGCTCGACAATCTTCTCTAGCTGCGCTCTTGAGAGCTTGATATTGAAGTGCAGTGGCCCCGACGCTGTCGCTGTCAGGAATGGCAGATTCAAGTCTGTCTCAAGGACTGTCGATAGCTCGATCTTCGCTTTTTCAGCAGCTTCCCTTAGCCTTTGCATGGCCATAGGGTCAGTCGATAGGTCGACGCCTTCTTTTCCCTTAAATTCTTTCAATAGGAAATCCACGATGTACTGATCCATGTCAGTTCCACCGAGCTCAGTGTCTCCAGAGGTTGACTTGACTTCAAAGACACCTTCGCCGAATTCCATGATTGTGACATCCAGTGTTCCGCCGCCCAGGTCAAAGACCAAGACCTTGTGTTCCTTATCTGACTTGTCAAGGCCGTAAGCAAGTGCTGCAGCTGTCGGCTCGTTGATTATCCTGACGACTTCTAAGCCTGCAATCTCTCCTGCGTCTTTTGTCGCCTGCCTCTGGTTGTCATCAAAGTAAGCTGGAACAGTTATGACTGCCTTTGTCACCTTGTCTCCAAGGAATGCTTCAGCATCCTGCTTTATCTTCTGCAATATGAATGAGGATATCTGCTGTGGAGTATAGTCTTTGTTATTTATATGGTACTTGTGTGTCGTACCCATCTTCCTCTTTGCCTTGGCGATGGTCCTCTCTGGATTGGAAACTGCCTGCCTTCTTGCCGGCTCTCCGACCAAAAGCTGACCGTCTTTTGTGAATGCGACATAGCTTGGGAATGCTTTTCCATACTGTGTCACTCCTTCTGCAGAAGGTATTATCCTTGGCCTTCCGGCTTCAAGGACAGCTGCTGCGCTGTTTGATGTACCTAAATCTATTCCGATTATTTTCATTTTGCTTCACCTTTCAATTCCTTAATTATATTATCATGAACTACTGAGTTTGATGCGACTATCTCGAACTTATCATTGCCGTTTATCTTTATCTCCTGTCCATTATGGCCGGTAAATCTGCCTCCGGCTTCTTCAACTATCAGGCTTCCTGCTGCGATATCCCAGGCATTCTGCGAATACCGAACAATCGCCTCTGCCCTTCCTGCTGCGACAAAGCATAGTTCACCTGCGGTAAAACCATAATCCCTTGCCCTGTCTCCGAATCTTGAAAAATGCTTGAACGCCTTCATGGTAGGCTCGAGGAGAGCGCCCATTGATTTCACGCCGACCAGGACCATGCTATCCTCTAGCTTTGCTATCTTTGATACGCTGATTTTCTTATCATTCAGGAAGGCACCTTTTCCTTTTTCAGCATAATATGTCTCATTTAGCGCAGGTATGACAATGCACGCATGCGTCATCACATCATTTTTCGCAAGACCTATAGATACACAATAATGCGGGTCTGTGTGTGAATAATTTGAAGTCCCGTCGATCGGGTCAATATACCATACATACTCTGATTTCTTTCCAGTTTCTCCTGTCTCCTCGCTTATTATCTGATGTGTCGGAAACTTTGTCCTTATCATGAGTATGAGCATAGTCTCGACAGCCTTGTCAGCTTCGGTGACTACGTCTTTAGGGCCTTTTGAAGATACTTTGGCCTTGCCCATCATCTCTTTTGCGAGATTGGCCGCTTCCTCTGCTATCCCTATGATGAAATCTTTCATTTAGCCTTTCCTCTAAGCTCCTCAGCTTCTTCATGTGTTATAGGGTGCCTTGGAACCTTGATCAGTTCCATGTGAGGCTGTATTGTCACCAGCTCAAGCAGCTTCACCAGCAGGTTCAAGTTGATCTGGCTCCTATCCTCTACAGAGGCAAGCGCCTCATAGAGGTTCTGGTCGCTTGTCACAAGATCTACATCCTCTGGCTTGAAAAGGACTATCTCCTGGAGCTTCTCATCTCCTTTAAGATATTTGAGTATGGCTTCAGGTTTTAAGAAAAACTTCTGCTTGCTTGTCATTTTTTTGCCTCTTTCTTCTGCTTCTTTAAGCCTAATATCTCATCCCAATCCTTATCTATCTTCAAGTCGCTGTAATCATCATGCTTGTTCAGGTCTATGTGCTCTAGCCCATCTAGCTTCTTGCCGCCGCATTCTGCGTAGAGCTTGAACTGCCTGACAGACTCAGGGTCAGTCTCCCTGAAAAAATACTTTATGTCAAACCATGCGATGAGGTCAGGTCCGTAATCCTTGCATCCCATCGCTATCTTGCATTCCATCGGCTTAGCTTCATGGATCCTGCAGCCTTTCTCTTTATCATAGAATGTGCATCTTCCATATTGCTGCCCATTCTCCCTGTGTATCTTCGGCCTATAGCGTGTTGTGTTGAACCTTGTTATCTTCTCTAAA
>JAAXVZ010000107.1:0-3276 GCA_013335235.1 Nanobdellota archaeon
CATCATCGAACCCTGGATCCAGGGTCGCTGCAAAGAGCTCAAACTTTACAGGCGCTCTTGCTTTTAGCCTGAGCAGCATATCAAGGAGGGTCCAGCTGTCTTTCCCGCCAGAAAGGCCGATTAGAATCCTGTCACCTTCCTCTATCATATTATGCTTGGCAATCATGTTGCCCATATCCCTTGCAATCCGCCTTTCTGATGACATCTGAAAGTTATGAAATTAACCCGCTTATTAAAGTAATATATCATAAGGCACTGAAAAATTTAGGCAACACTATATAAAAATACCACTAAAGAGTAATAATATTTATAAATAACTTGAAACAACCTAAGAACATGTATAAGGTCAGATTGATTAATGATGTGACTCCTGTTCTAAGTCCAAATGTTTCAAGGAAATTTTTAGCAGTATCCGCATGCCAAGATATTTACGAGGAGAAAATAATAAGGATCATAGAAACATCTCAATATGATAAAGTTATTCTGCTGCCGGATGAGGCACCATATAACCAGATATGGTCTGGAGACCATCTTCAATTAGATGCTTTTGATAGAGGACGGTCAACTGAATTGCTTGAAGAACCCAGAAGTTTATTTAGTATATGTAATGAGGATGGAACAAAGATACCTAACACGAAGATATTATCTTTGAAAGGGGGTGTTGGAGTATTAAAGCAAGATCCCTCTGGTTCAAGGTATATCATAAATAAGCAGGTATTGCATGCTGGTCCAGATGCAGCCAACAGCAACTATGTTTTTGGAGGCTTAGCTAGCAGTGAAGCAAAAAGCGAGTTTGGGAATTGTGGACGGTCCGTACCTCTTGTAAATTACGTACAAGGGAAAAAACTGGCGGTTCCCGAAGAGAGAAGGCCTGTTTTTGGCGGGCTAGATGAGATTTTGCAATTACAAAGATGGCTTGATATCAATATCACAACAGCAGATCTTGCTGCAATAGATAAAAAAGGTCTTGACCTAATCAAGGAATGGTACACTCAAATTGGCGCACAGATAATTGGAGAGAGGATAATTAGGGCAGCAGAAGATGATATTAGATATGCTTCACAAGGAATTATTGTCGGCTGCCTGGGAGTCACAACAAAGAATATGTGTATTGATATGAAATATAGAGATGCAGGTAATGTATGTACTTATCTTGTCAGCAAATCTGAGGGCAACCAGAGCGTAGCAAACTCTACTTATTTTCCGCAGGCTTTAGACACATTTAGGATTATGCTGGAAACTCTTGGACTAAAGCCGAGCAATGAGTTGAAAAAAATATTAGGAGAGCCTGTCTCCAATATGGTAATGAAACACAGAGAGACCTTGCAGCAGGATTGGTCAGAGATACTCAAAAGCAAGCTTCCGGATAAACTGCAAAAAAAAGAAGTGAATGAATCTGTAAGCGCAACTATTACTGATCTCCAGCCTAGTATCAGAGAATTAGCTGCAAGAGCGGAGCGTACTGATCGTCTTTTCTCAATAGAAGAAGCATAAACATTTATAAACACTCCATTTTTCCATACACATATAAGAGATGTGGGCAATCATCACGCCTGAATCTTGAAGGTGAAAAAAACATGGGAGTATACAAATATATCCAGCAGCTTTGGAAGAAGCCAAAGGAAAACATGCCGGAATTGATGAAAGAAAGGCTTATCGCCTGGAGAAGGGAGCCAGTCACAGTAAGGCTTGAGCACCCGACAAGGTTAGATAAGGCAAGGGCCCTAGGATTCAAGGCAATCCAAGGAGTGTTTGTCGTAAGGCAGCGCGTCCTCAGGGGCGGCAGGATGAGACCGACCATCAGGAAAGCGAGAAGGCCGAAGACACAGAGACAGAAAAAGATCCTGTCACTCACCCATCAGTCTATTGCAGAATTGAGGGTCGCAAAGAAATTCCTGAACTGCGAAGTCTTGAACTCATACTTTGTAGCAGAAGATGGTATGCACAAGTGGTACGAAGTCATAGTCGTCGACAAGCTCCACCCAGAAGTCCAGTCAAGGAAGGAATTTGCATGGCTATCAAACCCTGCCTCGAACAAGAGGGCATTCAGGAGCCTGACTTCCTCGCAGAAGAAGTCAAAAGGACTGATGCACAAAGGCCAAGGTGCTGAGAAGATCAGGCCAAGCCTCAGGGCACACAAAAGGCTTCATTAAAATTTTTTTATTTCTCTTTAGAGTATATATGCACAATATTTTTAAAAGACCCTAGATTCTAATTTTGGAACGGGCTCGTGGTTTAGTGGCTATGACGTCTCCCTTACACGGAGAAGGTCGCCAGTTCGATTCTGGCCGGGCCCATTCGTGTTTTCCAGGTGAGCTTTACGCTCACCGTTTCTCAATGCATGCTCTTGTAAAGAGGATGCTTTGATTGCGACCGGGCCTATTTTTTTTATGTGTGCTCGACCAAAGATAGACACACCTGCTCGGTCCCACCCCTTTGGTGTCTGAGACATTGAGTCGATGACACCTGATAAGGCGGGTTTGACTGTGGCCGGGCCCATTTAAGCCTTTAGTGTATCAGGTTGCCAAATAACAACAGAACGATCGTGTGTTATTTTTTTAACAAAATTGACTATTTTTAAGTAGTAAAGTCAATAACATTTTTAAATAAGCTGTTGGTTTCTGTGGTTAATGCAACCGCTAATCCAAAATAATATGAAAGAACTAAAGGCCAATCACTACATAGGATACTATGCCACTGAAGATATCGCACTGTTGACTTCAGAGGATTTGGCAACCCTAGATTCTGTAGGGATTCCCTTGAAAACAGTTGTCGCAGCAATCAGAAGTGCATTTATGGATTATGAGAAAATTAAAAGGAATGACTTGGGAATATTTGATGATTCAAGAGTAGATGTTAATGGTGTCACTATGTCGCATAGGTATCTGCCTAGGACAGGATTTCACTGCCCTGCCCATAATGACTGGAACGAGCTTGATTTTGAACCAAATCTTGCTATAAGGCTTGCTCATAATCTCGGATATGAATTTGAGGTTTCTGGAAACTCTCTTGAGCTGATCAGGAATCATGGCTTTTTTGGAGGAAAATCATCTTATTTCAGAGTTGACCCTCTGGAAGCGATATTGGCACTGGATATTGAGTCTCCTAACCTCAAAAGAAGCGAACTTGAGGAAAGATATCTGACAAGGGCAATAGAAGAATTAAGAACAACAGAATTTAATTCACAACGCAACAGGTCGATTGCAGCGTTCAAGATATATTCATCAAGACAAGAGATAGTTGAACCTGTCAAGGCACTTCTAGAGCGGATTGGAA
>JAAXVZ010000107.1:3286-5488 GCA_013335235.1 Nanobdellota archaeon
TACCAGACAAAAGAATTTGAAAGTTTTGGCATGAGTGACTTGATTGAGCTTATAGCCATGACCAAGAATGCTGAACTATCAAGACAGGTTGCTTCAACCTATGATTCTGTAAATGCGCTTACGCCTCCTGATGAAAATAAGATTGCTTGGGAAATCCATAAGGACAGGCTATTGAAGTTTAAGAGGGAGTATGAAGGAGAAACACACCCCATATTTATTGCTGGGCTTTATTGGCCGGATCTGATTCAAAGAAAAAAGGATTCAATGAACCCTGAATTGGTGGATATCTGCGTAAATTATGTCAGAGCACATGACTTAAGCATAGACTCCTTGAGACAAAGTGCTGCTCCGTTCATGCGCGAATTATCCAGTGCACTAGACATAGGTGAGAGGATAACTGATCTGCAAGCAGAAGCAGATAGCAGGATCAGGACGATGTTACATGAAGATAATCCTAGCTTGAGGTCAGATGTGTTTCGTTGCTATGAGAATGCTATAGAAACCAGGCATAGGACATATACAGAGACAAGCGCTAAAAGCATAAAACTAGGTTTTTATAAGGCAGCGATAATAGAATCCGCTTTAAAGATCGACCCGTTAAGTTTGGCCAGGAACCTTGCGGAGTATGCAGTGGAAGCAAAAGGATTTAATGATGCAGAGGGGATTGCATGCGCCAAATCAGCTATGAGCGCATATAAGATTATAGGGAAAGCAGATAGGCTCTACCCATGGGATACACAGATGCTGAAAGAACTGACTGGTGCATACGCAGACAAGCTTTTTGAATTGATGTAGTGTTTATATCAGTTAAATTTGCGGCCTCTCCATGCATGCTCTTGTTTCCGCAAGCTAGTTTTTATCTAGCGCTGCTGAAAGCGCATCGGGGTTCTTAATCATGTTAAACGCAAATGCAAAATGGAAACTAGAGAGTATTTCATCAAATTTGTTCGTAAATGTATCACTCTGGGTAGCTGCACCATAATCACTATAATGCTCTCCTATGCAACCCATATATGTAAGCACATGCCTCATGAACAGGTCTTTCATAATACCGCCACGGGAGATAGAAAAAGTCGCATTGATTCCCAGATAGGAGCAGACAGCCGCGTCAGTTAGCCCAAGACAATAATTGACAAGGGCTTCTGAAAAAGGCATAGATGCCTGATTATCTTCTGCCATATCCGGAAGATTGCAGTTTCTTAGGGCAGTATTCAAATCAAGTATCATCATCTTCTCAGCAGGTGTGCATGAAGAGAGGGTCTTTTCAATACCAAGGTCTCTCTTTCCAGAATACGATGCAAACGGCTGCGGAGTATCCATATATTCAAGCGTCGAGAAATCTGTGATTTTTGATATAAAATGGCCTGAGACATAGTGTGCATAAAGATTTCCCGGATGGATTTGTTGATGAACCTTCCCTTTTTCATGGTATTTGTTCTTAATATCACCAAATAGGCTAGAGATAACTGAGAAAGCATGACTCCCTAATTTATCAAAAGGAAGGGTTAGATCAAGCCTGAGAAGTTCATGGAACGTCAGAACATTTTTTGGAAGCCTGTAAACTAGCCAGCCACATCTTGAGTCACTATGCTTGCCGTACGCAACTATATCTAGCTCTGTCTGCGAGTTTTCGACCTTTGAGACTACTTGGCTGAATAGGTACGCCCCAAAAGGAGACATGTTTTGCTCCTGCACTATGAACCCCTCTCTAGCTACATGCGTCGTACCCATAGTATAGTGGCTAGAAACAGGACTGTCAAATAAAGGCCTAGACAAAGACAGGCTCTTTCTCTCGTTAGCGTGGACTATGCCTGCTCCTGAAAGCACATAAATGCTCTCAGGATATTCCAGCATAAATTTTAATGTCCGACAGCCTCTTGAGAGGACACCCTGCCGCAAATAAGGCAAGCATTCAAGGCCAATAGGCACATTTCCAGAAGAGAAAGAATTTAGAGCTGAAACAACCTCTTTTTCAGCAAACTCTATCTTGAGATCAAGCGGCGTTTGGATCAAATCATCCGCAAGGAACGCGTATCGATCCCGGTGTCGGATGCCGACCAATATCTCCTGGCTTCCCACACACCCTCCGAAGAGGAATCTTGGGAAGGGGAGAAAGAGATCTTGGCACTGCACAATTTCAGCACGCTTCGGGAGTGCCTCATGGCCGTCCCAAAGGTCGACATTACGTATATGCGGGAAGCC
>JAAXVZ010000108.1 GCA_013335235.1 Nanobdellota archaeon
CTTCAGCCTTGCTGGAATCCTTTACTTCTATTATATCTATGTTCCTTAGCCTTTTTAAGTACTCAGAGCATGCGTCTGCTATGCTTCTCTCTTTTATCTTCCCGACACAGATTACTGAAATCCTCATGCAGACTATATTCTCAGTTGAGTTAGTATTAAACCCTTGCGGTAGTTAGTTGCCAGGTATTGCCATGGTTTCTGGCGTGTAAATCTGGATAGGGGTCAATATCGAGTTTACTAAACCAGAGGCATCTTCATCAATTATTACAGGGTCGCCAACTTGTGCCCAACTATAGAGGTTCTCTGAAAATTCCACAGGCAGGTTGACACAGCCATGGCTCATAGGATGGCCAAAATTATCATGCCAATATGCACCATGCAGGAAATAGCCTAGATCCTCTCTCAAGAAAAGCATGTTCCAGGGGACATTCTCCAGGTAGTATCCTGGCCCGGCCATGGTCATGCTCTCTGTCTTTTCTAAGATTGTGTAGTTTCCTGGAGGTGTCGCGTATGTCAGTCCAGCCGAGACAAAGGAATCATATATCAGAGTGGTATTGTCATTGTGTGTCTCGAAAGCGTAGAGTCTCTGCTGCGACAGATCAACTAATATCCACCTGCCTTCGATCGTCACATTGATGTCTGTCCAGAAAACTTTGCCGAATGCGCCTGTCCCTTGTCGGTATAAGATGAAATCGCTCCTGAATCCGCCAAATCCTACTGGTGCTGTCAGAGGGAGGTAAATATCTGTGCTAGCGCCGGATCTGACTATGCCAAGCTGAACTGGCGAGAGTTTCATATCAGCGCCGCCTGCGTAGGCAACAGTCACATCCTGCCAATCGCAGGTTCCGGTATTCTCTATCCTTACGCCTTTCAAAAACTCCTTGCCTGAATCAAGGGTGGTGCCGTCGGGGACAGACAGGTCTTCCACAAATCTTGCGTCATATATGCAGTCTTCCAGGGTCATGGGAGGTGTCGGTGTAGCAGAAGGAGCCAGTGTAGCTGTAGGAGTGAATACCTGTGAGGGTGTGGCAGTATGCTCATATACCCTAGTCTCCTGTGCGATCTCCTCTTTCCTTCCTAGAGCAGCAGGAGCATTCACTGGTGTGAAAGCATAGCATGCGGCAGTGACAGCCAAGAGACATGCAGCGATAGCCTTCAGGAATTTCATGTAGCTAGGATATAAACAAGGGTTATATTATTGCCTTTTTTCAAGAAATCAGGAACAAAAAAAAGGATTATTCCTTTTTCCAGGAATTGATAAGATATACCACAAATATAAACAGCACTACAAGCAGCCCGAAACCTACGGCGCTCCTAGATTCCATATATCCCATCGTGCCTGCAAATGCAGCAATCACTATGCCGAAGAACAGGCCGTATCTTATGCTCTTGTCCAGGTTTATCAGAAGAACTGCAGACGCAATGATATTGATTATCATTATGATGATGAATTTCCACCCATCATACCTTGTCCTCTCTTCCTGATATTTGCTATCGCACAGCCTCATCTCTTCGTCACGGGCCTGCTGCTGCTCATATGTCAGGTTCTCAGGAGCCCCGTATTTGTATGGGTAAGACAGGTAGCAGGTGTTTTCCGGTGTCTTAGGGAAGAACGTATTCACAGCCATGAAAACCATGGGGATATATAGCAGGCATACCGCGAGTCCAAAGACGACCTTTTTCCATTCCATAGGTTAGCAATATCTTAAGGAGGTATATAAAATATGGGTTAAATATACCAAAACAACACTCTAGAGCTATTTGCAGCTGCAGCCATAGCCTGTCCTGCAAGTCCCTCTGCAGGCGCCTATTGCCGCATATCTGCGCTTTATAGGGATAGAGTCGCTCACGTAGACAGAGCTGGAATCATATTCCGAAGAGGCATTATATGACATGAGAAATCCATTTACGGAGTTATATATAAACCATTTGTTGAATTATGCAGCTATTTGTTGAATTTGGCAGGGTATTTTGACATTAAATGCTAAATAAAATATCTTTTAGCAATTGCAGTTATCTTTTTCATAATTTGCGTAATTTGTAGCAGGCTCACAGGAGACTTCTTTTGGCGCTATGATCGTATCTATTATGTGGATATAGCCGTTTGTGCATTCAATATCCTTCTGTATGATTAGTGATGCGTTTATCTGCACTCTCTCTGCCTCAAGGCAGACCTCTGTTCCCTGGAGCGTCTCCCTTAGCTTGTAGGGTATCAGATCTATGCTTTTCAGTCTCCCTTTGATTACATGATACTTTACAATGTCCTGCAGGCCACTCTTCTTCAATCCTTTGTCTATGCATTCACACCCAAGATTTGTAGGCGCAAATAAGGTATATTCCTCTTTGCCTGAGAGCTTTTTCTTCAGGTCTGTAGCATCAACCATCGAGAAAAAGGTTGAGCATTCCTTCAGCCCCTTCAAAGTTTCAACTATGTTTTTCACAACAGAGTAAATTATCTGCCTTCTTTTAATTCTTATTGTTCAAAGCTCGCAAAATGAAATAGAGGCATTGGGCAAATGAGTTAGATTCATTGGAGCTAATAACCCAAAACATAAAAAAAATTCCTGGTGGAACCGGATAGCACTTTTTAGTGGGCCCGACCAGATTTGAACTGGCGACCACCCGATTATCAGTCTTGCCTACGAATTGCTTGTGACAAATCGTAACGGGCACTCCACCAGGCTAAGCTACGGGCCCATTCTACTCAAGGATTAGAGCCTTGTTTAAAAAAATTGCGGCTAAATATGAATATATTGCCATTTATTCTGCATAGCTAGTTTAAGCAAGGAAAAAAACGTGGGACCTGTGGAATTTGAATCCACGACAACTACGTGTCAGAGTGATCCCGGCACGTGCCAGATGAAAGCATCTTCAGCGTAGTGCTCTCCCAGGCTGAGCTAAGGTCCCAACTTGCGGAAAGAAGAGTCATTTAAAAACTTTCAGGTTTCAGCAGGGCAGGCTCAAGCAGGAATCCGAGTAGTTTAGATAGTTTTATTACCTCTATAGGCATTTTTTGTATTTATGAAAAATGGAATCAGCAGATACTACTCCTCTCTCTCATTGGATTACTCTTCATTTTTTTCAGGAATCCTGTTAATTATCTTTTTTTCATATCTTGTCGCATTTTTCACTTCTATTTATATGGGGATATCACTTGCATCCCTATTATTTGCGATATCTCTCCTGCTTATTAGGAAGCATGTAGAGAAAAAGTTAATTTATACGTTTGACGAGGAAGGGATTTCTCTAGCCGCATTGCCTGAGGATAAGATATGTTGGGAGGAATTGGAATCAGTTAGGCATGTAAGCATACCTATCTTAATCAGGTCGTACCGGTATTCAAGACATATAACCTATGAGTATCTCATACTAAAACCTAAATCCAGGGCAGATCACCTCGCGAGGATAAGGGTTGTGCAAAGTAAATTCCCTATACCTATTGAGGTCAAATATAATTTTCCTTTTGATGAGTACAGACTACCAATATATGATATGACGGACCATGATGATTTACTAAACGAGATAAACTCGCGTTTGAAAATCATACATGAGTCTTATGATACAAAAATAGTCTCTCCTAGTGACCCAGATTCATTATAGCTTCTGAAAAAAATAGGCAAGCCTCTGGAGGGATGTGCGCCCCCGACCTTCTGATTACAAGTCAGACGCAATAGCTACTATGCTACAGAGGCATGTTGAATCTATGAATTTTATGATGATTTAAATAGGTTTCTTATACCCTTATCTCGATGACCCTAGGACCGGGCAGAAATCGCCTTATTTTCTTGCCTAATAGGAGAGCAGACCTGCATTTGGCGTGGATATCAAAGAACCCTCCTTGCTCCTCTAACTCCAGCGCCATCGGCATCTTTGCTTTAATGGCCTGCCCGACAGGCCCATATTTGACCCTGGCTTCTGCGCCTGTTATCTTCCCGAAATCCTGCGCATCTATCTCTCTTGGCATCGGAGTCAGGCCAAAACCTGTGAATGGCGCATCATAGAGCGTGTCTGGTGTGAGGTTGGAAGGGACAATGCAGAAATCCGCTTTTTTATAGTGCTCTTGGTACCAGCCATCTGCGCAGATCAATAAGAGCATCTTTCCTAGTGGAGTCTCATAGACATGGAGATCCTTTCCTATTCCGCAAGCTGAAAATCCAAGTTCCTCATCTATTGGATGCAATTTTCTTGTCACTTTGGTGTCAGGCGTGCCGTCCGCATTATAGACAATAGAGGTATTGTAGAGCTTTCCTGGCGAGGTCTTCAGGGAACTCTTCTCAATAGTTGGGTTAGGGACGACAAGCGACCCTGCGACAATCATGACTCCATACTTTGATGATAGCCCGGACATCACCTGATGGAAAACTGAAGCCATCTTCTCTGCTTTCAGGTTGAATGCGGCTTTTATCACCCAATTCTTTATGCTCTTATCAATTGTGCCTGGAGACAATAGCCTTAGAATGAACCCAAAAGGATTCCGGAGGATTATCGCTTTCAGGACTTCATCAGATGTCTTTTTTGACAATATGCCCTTATCCTCACCAGAGATTATAAGCCAGGTACCGACATATTCTGGCAAGGCAACAATCTTATTGCCATTCTTCTTTGGATAGGCGCTCAGGAACCCTGCATCTATGCTGGCTATAAAATATGACTCAAGCTTTTTCCTGTAATTATCTTCAGATAAGAAATCCTCTTCCTGCATCTCTGTCTGGAATGCGAGGATAGAGCCTTTTTTCTTTTTTCCGACACTTTCAGTAGAGATGGTTGCAGCAGTAGGGAGTTGGCTCCTTAGAACCATTCCTTCTCTCCTTCCATAGGTTTCCTTGTCTCAGCGTTCCTATTGATACCTATGTAGAATTTCAGGTCTTCCATGAACCTCTCGCAGAAACGCCTGAGCTCAACTTCCTGCTCCCTGACGCGCTGCTTGTATATCATCCTTGGGAAGAAATCTTCAAATACATTGAGCAGCCAATGCTTGGCAAACCAATTCTCCTTGTCCATGACGAGGATTGCGTTGAACCAGATGATGAATTCGCCCATATACGGTTTTATCTTCTTGCCTTTGTACATCATCTCGACACGCTTCATATTTGTCGTCAGGACATCTATGTAAATTTTATAATGGAAATAGGGATGGGTCCCGAATATGCCGCCTGGTGATTTTCCAGCTCTCCACCAGAACCTTATCTCCTTGTGGTCCTGCTGGTCCCTGTACTCTCCGTAGAAATCCTCCATCCAGAAATCTCCATGCGGGGACTTCCAGCCTTCTTCAGAGAGGTAATGGTGCATATACCTGTAGACGTTCTCAAGATGGATTATCCTCTCCTGTTTCAGCTGCGTGCTATACACCAGGATATTGGACTCCTTCCAGCCTCCTGTTGTCTCTGGAGCCCATTGGCTCCTGACACCGCCCTTCTGCTTTGGAGTCCAGATAGTCATATTTAGAGATTTTAGCTTGGATGATATATAAAGCTTTCGTAGATAGCCT
>JAAXVZ010000109.1 GCA_013335235.1 Nanobdellota archaeon
TATATTAAACTCATATCCGGCATATCCCTGTCTTTTCTCTCTTGAGTATGACATAAAGAATATGTTGAATAACCCGTCTTCTATGGGAATTACTTTTGAGAGAGAAAAATCCGGCCTGGTAATGGTTATGCCGATTCCGTCAGGATATTCCTTTCTCTCAGGTTCTTCAGTGCATGTAAGCGGCATCAGGCTTAGCCTTTGCGCTAGATAATCTAATCCTTCCATTATATCCTGGCTCTGCAATGCGTGAGGCATCTTCGTTGGTGTACATAAGTTATTTAAGAATCTATTGAGGAAAGCACAGAAAATTTGGTCAAAATTGTAAAAAAACAGGTTAAAGCTCGTCGATATCAGCCAGGTCTATCTCTTCGAAGTCATCATCTGACTTCTTTGTCTTCTTATCAGGCTCTTTTGGCTTTGCTGCCTCAGCTTTCGCTATCTCTGTATCAAGCCTCTTCACTTCGTCTTCTGGCTTCGGGTCAGAGATGACAAGGTGTGCGACAAACTCAAGCCTGTCGAACATCTGGTTCTTGCTTGTCCTCCCGACAAACTTTATGATCTTGCCAAGGAGGTCGTTCTTGACATCCTCAAACCCTGCGGTCCTCCTTCCAAGAAGCTCTTCATGAGTCAGCTTAAAGAGTCTCATCGCCTGGTTCTTCCAGAGGACGACACGGATAGTCTCTGTACCGTCATCGAGAACCAGGTTTACGACATAAGAATAATCTGTAGCAACTTGGCCATGCACTTCGCACACGAAATTGCCGTCAGACTGCCTCATCCTTTTTCCGCATGAAGGGCATACTTCAAAGAACCTCGGGTCAAAGGTCTGGACTATTGTTCCCATGACTTCGACATTATCATCGCCTTCCTTGAGTTCAGATATCTTCTTCCTTGCGGCAGATGACGCTTCTGGGGCGACACCTGTGCCATGCTCAGTCACTGTCAGTGTTGACCTGTCACCCATATGGAGCTCTGTCCTTCCGTTATTGTCTTTTGCGAACGCATTCTCAAGCTTGATCTTATCCCCAAGCTTCAGTTTCTGGACAGCATCCGCCATCTCATTCCATGCGACGACACGACAGCTTCCTGTCGGGTCAGAGACCATGAAGTTTGCGACCTTGCCCTGGGTGCCTTGCCTCTCGAATGTCCTGGTCTCGAATATCCTGATGACACTCGCGCTTATCTCGACACTCCTCATGCCAGGGAGCAGGTTCTTTATCTCGACTTTTGATGTCTCATCGAACACCTTGACACCAAGCTCGTTTGCGATGATATGGGCTGCGCCCTCTTTAGATATCAGGCCTGAAAGCAAGTCAAGCTTGTCTTTTATCTTCTTCTCAATATCCTTATCAGACATCCCTGTCTGATCCTTTATCTTTGAAATTATTGTCTCAATAGGAACACGTATCATAGCTGTATTCACAATCTTTCAAGATTTATAAAAATTTGTAATATGACACCAGAGTGATTTCAAGCGAAAAACAAGCATGAAAGGCGCGCCTGGCGCTGTTTTCTTGGAACATCCATGCAGGAAACCGCTCTCCAGAGATTATGGTGTGTCAGCGCAAAGGCAGGCTCATCCTGATTTTACCGACGGGCACGTCCTTTTCTCGTACTCAACTAATGTTCCTTTGACATATGAGAGCCCGCCGACATCCCTGCAGCAGTATTCCTTGCTGCCTCCGCATGAGCCATAGATTCCTGCGTCATAGACTCCATAGCACGCTTCCAGCAGGGCGTCATCCATAGGCATGTCCTCTTCCATGTACTCTATCACACCCTTAAGATGTATCCCGTTATAGTCGAACCCGTATATAGTCCCGATGCCTCTGTTATAGCCGTATATCATCATCTCAACAGTCTCTCTCTCTGTCAGCCCAAGCCTCTGCCTGAGCGGCTTTATCTTCACCGCAAGCGTGTTCAATTCATTCGCTGCAGCAAGTATGTTATCGCGCCTGCCTGCCTCGCTGTTGGTTTGGCAGAGCGGATGCTCATCAGGGCAGGTGACGACCTGGCACATGCCCTGCGCCAGCTCCTGCCTGCAGCCATGCGGGCCGCTGCTGCTCTCGACAAAGCATTGCGTCATCAATAAGACAGGGTCATACATCACATCTTTCAATGTTGGATATTTGTCAAATGCCTCTGCTAAGTATTTCGGCACATTCTTGTTGTCTCCTGTAACGCAATCTGCATAGTATCTCCAGAACTGCGGGTTCACATCCGAGGGCAGGAAATCATCTACTGTAAATGATTGTATATCCGGATCGACATGGCATGTCAGGGTGCCTGGTCCTGTCTCTGGAGGGGTTGCTGTGTCCTCGCACGCAAACAATCCTTTCTTTGCTTCCTTCCATGACTTGAACTGATCGACAACCATGTCAGAGACCAACCTGTGCCCCTTGCCGCCTATATGTATGCCGTCTGCTCCGTAGAACGAATCGCAGCATTCTGACATGAATGCGTCCTGGATCTTCCCTCTGGAATCAATAACAAGGACTTTACCGTTGTAGCTCTTCGCAAGGTCCTTGAAAAGAGTGTTCAGCGTCTCAAGATATTTGTAGTCTTCTGATTCTATGCCGCAATTAGGGTTCTCGTAGCTAGTAAGCTCCCTTGTGTCTACATACGGTTTGGTGCATACTGGAAGCGACGTCATGATTATCGGAGTTATCTTCTTTGCCAGCATCTCATCGATCATCTTCCTGTATGCATCAACTTCTGCGCCAGGGTTGTCCTTATAGGAGTTCATCCCGAACCACAGGAAGACAACATTAGGATCCTGTGAAAGGACCTCTGACTGGAACTTTTCATAACTGTCTGATCCTCTGGCATTGACGCGGCCGTTGATGCTGACAGAGACCTTCCCTTTGAATTCCGGGACAGCGTCGAATTTCTCCTGCATGTCGCCGAACTGCTCCATCCCGACAGTGATGCTGTCTCCGAAAACAACTGCCTTGACTTCCTCAAGGCATACCTCGCCCGGCTCTTCCTGCGGCACTTCCGGAGGCGCATCTAACGGGTTCTCTTTGTCATACACGAATTCAGGAAGCTTCCTTGCATTATCAGATGAGAACTGCATAGCGAACTTGAAATTGAGATTTTTCTTCTCAAGCTTATCCTGCATCACATTTATTGCCTTTCCTGTCTCAACGCAGAATTTGATATTCTCAGACTCTTCATATCCTGGTGGTTCAGATATGCATGCTGTGCCATTCCATATGCTGCCAGAGGAATAGCATGCCTCATCCGGTTCGCCTGGGCAATAATCTATATGCCAGCCAGGTCTTGATGCTATTGCACCCCTTGCACAGTCCATGAAAGTGTCAGGGCCCCTGCACGTAATAGTCTCGCCTGGAGATGTGCATATCCCCGCATTCCCATCTAGCCCGACGCATCCTGGCGCAATCTCTGCTGAAGTGCATATGTGGGTGCCAGAGGCGCAAGCCAAACTTTGTCCATCTGTTTCACACATCCCAACGCTGCCAAGACTGTCCTCGCATGCGAAAGTAGCATGAGTGCATTTCAAGTCGCGGGTGGCGCATTTCATGACAACAGGGAATATATCATTGAACGCTGCATATGCTATGTCATGATAGGTCTTAAGGTCAAAATCCTCCTTTGCCCTGACAGAGGGATTCAGGTAATAGAACCCTATCCTGCCGCCTGCGATGACTTCTGTCGGCACATTTGTAGGCGGCGTTATCGTCTCCGGCGGATGCACCGGAACAATAGGTGTAGACCCTGAACCACTTGGGATAGGCTCTTCGCTGTACTTGCATCCCAATGTGACAACCGGCTGCACAGATGTCAACTGGGCAGCTTTCTCATAGGCGCTCCGGCCGTATCCTGCATACATGTCAAGATGCACAACCCCATTCGGCTCGACGACAATGGCTGCGCCGCGGTCATTGCAGTAATAGCATCCTGTGTAGATGTTGTCTTCACCATAGTCCAGATAAAAGGTCTGGCCTTTCTCATATTTATCAGGGCAGGCAACAGTCCTCTTTATGCCTGCATTCAGGTCAACAACCTTATCCTTGTACTGTGTGCTTGCCTTTGATGTGCCTATCAAAAGATAGCTGGTCGCCTTGACAAGGCTCCCTTCCTGGACAAACCCCTCTCCCTCGCATTTGACTTCCTCGTAGAATCCCTTGGAGACTACACAGCACCATCCTCCGTGCCTCCTGTCAAGACAGTCTACAATGTGCGCATCAGGATTGTTTATGTAATAGTCCCTTATCTGCTGGGTCGTCTCAAAGCAGAAGCCGGCAGGAGAGCACCAGCTCTGGAAATCTGTATCCAGCGGAGTGTAGTATTTAGTGACCATGGATTTGATTGTGCTTCCCTGCGCAGCATATCCTGTTATCGCCCCCTGGTTCTGGTATACTATCGCCACAAGGGATATCAGAACAAAAGAAATTCCTATGATCTTATTTTTCCTGACAAAGAAGATGCCGGCAGATATCAGCAGGATTATCCCGAAGCTGATAAGAAGCCATGTCACGTCCTCCTGCTCATCTTCCTCATCCAGGCCGAGGTTATCATAAACTTCTTCGATCTTCTTTGTGCATATGCCTTTTGAGCAGCAAGCCCCTTCACTGCCGGAGATGTGCAACTCCTCTCCGGTGCATAGCTCCTCAGCAGCGCATGTCTCGAATCCGTAATATTCGCACTCCTCTGCATTGAAGCTGGTCTCATAGCACCCGGTGTAGTTGCTTGGCTTATCATACTGGTATCCCGGAACGCAGTCAGGGTCGCATATGCCGTCATCTTCTATCCTGCAATATCCATCCTCTGAGCTTTTCCCGCAGTCTGTGCATGTCAATTCATTTTCCTGAGTCTCGCACTGGCCTTCAGCGCATGGCTCACATAGCTTATCATAATCACAGAAAGAGAGCTCAAGCTCTGACTTCACGCTCCCTCCAAAGATTAGGGTGAGGCGGTCTGCCCTTTTCATATTATTGGTGAAATCGATCATAGTCGATGTCGCACCTGCCTGGACATCATTGATCATGACCCCTCCTGAAAGGACCCTCATCCGGCTGTCGCTTGAGGATTGCTCTCCAGTGAAGTAAGAGCGGTAGTAATCATTGTCAGATATCACTTCAGCGCTGTATATCCTATCCCCTATGCTTCTCACAAGGAGGCTTTCATTTGAAGCAGAAGCTAAGGAAATGAGCATCATCATCAGGAGTATATTTTTTATTTGCATTTGTTCGGCCTGCAATATGTTATCAGCTGGACTGGCCCTGATGCGAGCAGCCCATTGTATGTCTCAAGGCATGTTCCTGGTTGCCCTGACCCAGGTTTATCTAACTTATAGTTTGAATTGCCGATTGAGTGGATGAATATTGGCTCTCCGTTAGGGTCTGGGGTATATTTCAGGTAACAATTCTTTCCCCAGTATGCTTTTGGCTCTGAGAGCTTCCCTCTTCCTACATACATCCCTGTATGG
>JAAXVZ010000110.1 GCA_013335235.1 Nanobdellota archaeon
AGTTTTTAGAGAATCAAGGATTTATTCTAATGGTACAAGTGGGATAATTATTCCCGCTAAATTCGCTTAGGTTTCGCAATATTCTCACAGAAATAATAAGTGCGGGGGAAGGGATTCGAACCCTCGAAACCACTAAGGTATAGGATATCCTCGCTTCTGTTCAAGGTTTTCTCGAACGCACAAGTCTTAAGTCCTACGCATTTGGCCAGGCTTTGCTACCCCCGCACCTTATATGTTTAAGTACGTTTAGTTTAAATATAAAAAGGTTTGCCCTAAATATATGCAGACATTCAGCACCTTACTTGAAAGCGTCCAGTTTTTGCTTGAGATAAAAGAATTGGAGAATGCTTCTGTGCTTGCTATGGGATTAGAAGTGATAGCTGAGACAGTACATGAAAAGAAACTGGCCTACAGCCTCTGCGGCCAGGTCAACTATCAGCTCGGCGCAGAGTATCTTGAAAATACCATGATTTATGCCAGGGACGCACTCAAATTCGGAATCGACAGGACAGAATTCGGCCTCTTTTCCAGGCTTTCCTGGAAGGACAGCCATATTCTCAGACAGGCAGCAACAGGAGAGTATCAGGCGCCTTATCTGCAGCTTAAGTGGCATATGCAAAGGATTGATGAGGAAGCCTGTGAAGCTGAGGATTGCTTCTCAGCAGCTGAATCAATGCTTGAGAAAGCCATGGAATATGGTATCGATGATATGCTTCGCCAAAATAATCTTCAGGTGCATGCAGACCATGCAAGATTGCTGTTCTATCAGGGGGATCTTGATGGTGCAATCGAGAAGAACAGGATCGCTGAAAGGATGATCGATGACGCATCAGATTCAGAACCTATAGAAGGCTATCAGAGATGCCTTGTAGAGAATGTCCTTCTCTTGGGCGGCAGGATCCGGCAACTAAGGTATGAGAAGAGCGCAGTCAGCTATTTTGACGAGGCCAGGATATATGCTCAGAGGTTCGGGTTCAGCGACCTGGAAAAAGAGGCTGAAGCATATGCTGAAAGATATTTCCAGGACAGGGCTGCGTTATTGGGGCAAAAATATCCACAGGGCAATTCCAGGCCCGCCATATTTTAATATAAGATGTTCTGACTAAGGCAAATGCCGACTTTTGAGTACCTGAAAGAGCAAGCAGAGACCTACATGCAAAAAGGAGAATTCATGATGGCACAAGCATCGCTGAACCTCATGTGGATGGAAGCCGGAAAGGACAATATGAAAAAGCAGGCAGTGCATACTCTGGTTGGAGATATACATGTTGGCCTTGCCAGGCAGGATATACTGAACCTTGAGGCGCGCATGAGCAATGCACTCAGGGATATTGGCCAGAGAGTGCAGGACACCAAAGAGGCATACCTGTTCTTCTTCAGCGACAGTGCCAAGGAGGCAATGAGGCATCTGCAGGTTATCGGACCAAATATGTCAGCATTTTTGGACTATATAGATCTCACAGAGAAAGATATATATTCTAGCCTTAGAAAGAGCATCCGCACTTATGCCTTTGCAAGAGAGGGGTTTTCTGAAAGGCACCATGAGCTCAAAAGCAAAGAGGCATACGCAAGATCTGTAAGGGCGGAATTCAAGTTTTTCACAGGAAAAAGAGAAGACGCCCTGACAGAAGCAAGAAAAGCAGAGGAACTGATCTGCCTTAGCGACACTCATGAATCAGTATATGTCAACTATACTATTGGGCTGATTTTGCTTGAGCAACATAGCCCGCTGGCATTAAGCTATATTGCTAAAGCAAGAGACGCCGCACCTAGATTCAAACAGATTAATTCACGTGAGATTGCCATAGTTGATGGATTGTACCACAGAGCTATTGCACAATATTCATAGAGTTTTTGACTGGTTTTTAAAGCACGTCTTATAGAAATCGCATTCTCCCGTCGACCACTTGCATAAAGGACTTGGCTTCTTCGGATAATCCTCCATATCATCAGTCTCTGTGGATAAATGTATCTGCTCTATCTCAAACTGCGCTTCCTTAACAAGGCGCTCATCTGCCTCTAAGAACAAGACACCGTGCCTCAGGAAATATATCCCAACTTTTTTCGGCATCTTCCCGTGTTTCAAACTATATAGATACGCATAGATAGCAAGCTGCAGCCTGTATGCAGGCGTTATCTCATAATGCTTGCTGGTCTTGTAATCCATAAGGTTGACTGCGCCGTCATCCTCTTCAATGACATCGATATAGCCCCTGACACCTGATTCCTGGGATTCGTATAGCTCTTCTCTAACTGGCGTAATCTTTGTGAAAGCCTCGTGCGGATCCATTCCTTTCTCTAGCATAGCTGAGAATTTTTTCCAGAACTCATTGAACCAGTTGACCAGCATGAGCTGTGTCTCTTGATAATATGACTCAAGCTCATCTTCACCCAAGCCTAAAGCAGGCAGTTCCTCTGATTTCTCCCAATTCTCCCGCAGGAGAGTCAGGAGATGCTGGATTAAGTGATTCCCTGCCTCGTGCTCATGCCCTGAAAACTCTAGCTCATAGAAATCTTCTAATGTCTTGTGGGCGATGCTCCCCCTGACTAGATGGATAGAGGGTTTTGTCGGCAGTTTCTCTATATACTGATAATAATATTTGCGGGGGCATTGCTTATATGTGTTTATTGAAGATGGAGACTGTACCCTTCGAGCCATGGACTGATTAAAACAAAGGATGTTTTTAGAGTTAACGCTTAAATATAACAGAGTATAGCCTATACTAATGCTATTCCAGGTGAGACGAAAAGAAGAAGGGATACTTTATGTCGCAGCACCAACACCTGAGACACCTTACTGGCTGAAGCATTTTTACCTGCATTTAGATAAGATCTGCCTGGGCAATCTTGAAAAGGAAGTCTGCTCTATACCAAAAGATCAGGGGATACATAGGATAACACAGGCATATAATACGCTTAGGGAAATGGGTATATATCCGCCAAAGTCAGAGTTCTACAGCGACGGCATCTGCATCATTGCAGCTATACCGCATGCCATCCTGCTCCAGGAGACTTATAGTACTTTAGAATCAGATGCACTAAGGGAGACTGCAAGAGATTTTCTTGGCCTCGCTCATCTTCACACAGATTTCTATTATAACCCAAACTTCGGACATGTTGACGGAAAGCTCTACTATACAGATCTTCAGGTCTTTCCATTGAGATAGACCAGCCCTATTCCAGCCCAGACCTGTTTTCTGTCTTTGATAATCTCTTCTGTGCTATGTTTCTTTTTTATCTCTTCCCAGAACCGCTTGACATGGCATGTCTCATGATCACCGCATATATCATGTATCGCAACTAATCCCCTTTTTTCCACTAGAGGAGAATACATCTCGAAGTCATTTTTCACTCCACTATAAGAATGGTCTCCGTCAATGAACAGGAAATCCAATGCATTGCCATGAAGCGTCTTTTTGACTTTATCAAGCATATTTTTATCATGCGAGTCTCCCCTCAATAAAACAACCTTCTGGCTGCCGCATGCAAAAGACTTGTACAAGGGGATTCTCCAAGGCGGGTATCCTTCACCCAAGAGCCATCCTGGCTGATCCAGACTGATGAGCGTCGCGTCATTTTTTGAAATCTTTGAAAACAAGTATAAGGATCCGCCTCCGGCAGTCCCTATCTCAAGCATGTTTCTGATGGTCCTTCTTTTCAAAACAGATAGCAGTCCTGACATCTCCGACCGTACCTGATATGGAAAGAGGATGCCAGAATATGCGAACTCTAGTGTTTCAACCAGGCTCTTTTTTTCTCTTGCTCTTTTTATAGCAGAGGGTATCTCTAAAGCATCTAAGAGTGTATATTTCAGCCCCTTTTTAAACAAAGAGACAGGACCTTTTTCCTTTAAAACACCAATTGCCTCACCTAGTTTAGACATAAAAAAGAGCATGTCCCACGTGCATATAAATGTTTATAAATCAGTTAATACCACTAAAGAATAGTAACATTTATATAGAAAAACAAGGTTATTAGGCCCATGAGCACACAAACGGCTGTCAGAGAAAGGGTCTACGCTGAAGTTCCTCTGCAAACACATACAGAAGCAAGGATACAATTACCAATACCTGCCGGGCCTTGCCAAGCCTCAATGAATCTTGACGAAAGACTGACAAGAGTCATTGAAGAGCAGCCAGGTCTTGCCATGCTCTGGCTAACGCGAATAGACCAGACAGGGAGATATATGGAACTTCTAGATAGGAAAACCGGCGCAGCAACCTATCTCCAGGAACTGAGCTATGAAGGCATAGATATCTTGAGGTCAACACTTGAGATATACCAGTCTGTTAAAGTTGATATTCCCTCAGTATCATTAGGAGATGCAGCAAGCTACCTCCTTGCAAACAAGATCCAATGTAAAAAAGACCTAACAGATCTTGGAGAGAGCAGGATAGAAGAGGCATTCAGGAAAGAGTTTACGCAAGCCACCATATCATATTATGCAAGGCTGTCTGTGTCTAAGCTGCTGTACGAGGCAGTAGATATCATAAAAAGTAAGGCCGCGGATCCAGGTAAGATTTTTATATAGATTAATTCGGAGCCAGCATATGATATTGGATAATCTGCCTGTGCCACCAACCTATGACCAGGTTGTGGAAAGCTCTGCTTATCCTAAGTACATGGCTCTCCCAGAGAACAGGAGGTTATCTGAAAAAGACTTTGCGAGACTTCGGCAGTATTTTGCAACCCAGGCTGATTATTTTAAAGGTGTCGCAGAGGAGTATGATAACCGCAAAAAGAAAGAAGATGCTGTATATTGCAGAAGACTGGCAGCAGACATGCCTAAGCTCTACACCAGGATAAGGGATAATGTCAGGATAATAACTGAGGAGCAATTCGAGACCATTAGACCTGCCATGCGCCAGGGGATCCAGGAGTTCATAGGCAGCTCTGCCTATTATGTGATGCTCCATGGAAAAGACAGAAATGAAGCGCGTTACCATAGCACATACGATATAAGCAGCCGCCTGGATCTTCCAGAAGAAAGATTCATAACTGAAGCTGACCTGGCAAAATCCAGCAAAGTAGTGAAATCTCTAAGGGAAGGAACAAAAATAATCATTGCTGACGATGGTGCGTATTATGGACAGAACATTGCCGACCATATCAATGAAATCCTGGATGCAACCGAGCTTACGCCTCAACAAGCGATGGTGGCACTTTTAGGAATCACTGTTTCTGCATATAATTCCCTGAACCGGAAGTTCGGCAGCGCATTAACCATAAGTCCGCAGCTCAGGATCCCGGAGATAGATGAATTCCTAAGCGAGGATGATATGGGTTGCCTAAGATTCATGCACCGCCCTGAAAAAGACGGCACAAGCCTCCAGATCCCGGTATATGGTAACCATGTGTCAACGGTACTCTGGCAGAAAGCACCGGACAATTTCATCCATGCCCTAAGGAAGCGGGACAACCGCTGGTGGGATGGGAAGAGG
>JAAXVZ010000319.1 GCA_013335235.1 Nanobdellota archaeon
TGTCTGCATCCTGAAAAAAGGGACAACTGTAAAGGAAGTGAACTGGCTGTTCTCAGAAGTGAGCAAGTATCATCTGAAAGGCATACTCCAATATACAGAAGACCCTATAGTGAGTTCAGACATTGTCGGTAACAGCAACAGCACAATATTCGACGGCTTGTCAACAATGATGATAGGGGATAATTACCTGAAAGTCATCGCCTGGTACGACAATGAATGGGGCTATTCCCATAGGGTTGTCGACCTCTGCATGATGATGCTTTGATTTTTATTCATCTTCTAATCATAACCTATTTAATTCTGTGTTTTATCTAGTGCCTTGGTGATATGATGGATGTTTTTTCAAATGTCAGGCTTCAGCTGGATAAGATAAGGCAAGTTGCAGACCTTTCTGATAAGGAAATAGGGTTATTGACAAGCCCAAAGAGGATTGTAGATGTGACTTTTCCAGTCAAGATGGATGACGGCTCTGTCCGGAGATTCCATGGTTTCAGGGTGCAATTCAATGATGCGCGCGGCCCGACAAAAGGAGGCATAAGGTTCCATCCGAACGTTGACATGGGTGAGGTGAAAAGCCTTGCGTTTTGGATGGCCCTGAAATGCGCTGTCGTTGATATCCCATATGGCGGTGCAAAAGGCGGAGTCGAAGTTGACCCAAAAACCTTGTCAGCAAACGAATTAGAGAGGCTAGCTAGGGGATACATTAAATCTATTTTTGAAGTAATAGGGGCTGAAAAAGACATCCCTGCCCCTGATGTATACACGACTCCCCAGATAATGGCCTGGATGCTGGATGAGTATGAATCCATAATCGGAAAGCACCAGCCAGGGATGATAACCGGAAAGCCGATCGAGCTTGGAGGCTCACTCGGAAGAGGCTATTCTACCTCGCAAGGAGGGGCTTATGTACTGAAAGAGTATCTGAAAGTTATAGGTATGGAGCCTGCAGGGATGAAAGTCGCTGTCCAGGGTTTTGGCAATGCCGGGTCACATATCGCGAGGATACTGCACGCATGGGGGTGCAAAGTCATAGCGGTCTCAGATTCAAGGCAAGGCATATATGATGAGGACGGGCTTGACATCCCAGGTGTCCTTGAGCATAAATCAAGGACAGGAGAATTAACTGGATTTGGGAAAGCAATCACAAACAGCCAATTATTGTCTCTTCCCGTTGATATACTTGTTCCTGCTGCTCTTGAGAACCAGATCATAAAGGATAATGCCAAGACTATAAATGCAAAAATCATCCTTGAACTGGCAAATGGCCCAGTTTCCCCGGAGGCAGACGCGGCACTTGAGAAGGAAGGGATTGTTGTCCTGCCAGATATCCTAGCAAATGCTGGAGGGGTCACTGTCAGCTATTTTGAGTGGGTGCAGAACCTCTACGGCTACTATTGGTCTGAGGATGAAGTCATGGAAAAGCTCAGCATGGTGATGACTAAGTCATTCAAGGATGTGCAGGTGACAAGGCAGAAGTATGCGACAAGTTTCAGGAACGGCGCATATATCCTTGCAATAAACAGGATACTTGCCGCAGAGAGGCTCAGGGGAAGGCTTTAGTTGCCTTATTATTTTTAAATAACATATTTTTCTTGCTTTGAAATGAACGGCAATCTATTGACTTATGAAACTCTAAAGGTAGAAATTAGGCAGTTGATAGCACCTTTAGATGGAATTGTCTTAATCGACCCAGAAGATGGAAACCTTGACTGCTGGGTAAAATCAAG
>JAAXVZ010000320.1 GCA_013335235.1 Nanobdellota archaeon
CGAAATTTAACAAGTAGCTTATCGCCAGTTTACAACAACATCATCTGTCCGTTCATAGGGCCTTATCTTAGAATCCCTGACTTGAGCAGAGTTCCCTGTTTTATGCATTATCAATCCCAGATAAGCAATCATCGCACCATTGTCGACCAAGAACTGGTTTTCAGGACAATAGAACTTTGCTCCTCTTGCTTCGCACATGAGCCTGCACATCTCCTGAAGGCGCTTGTTGCATGCCACTCCGCCACCTAAGACTAATTCATCTTTCTCGCAATGGGCAAGCGCTCTCTCAGAGACCTCGACGAGCATCGCAAAGACCGTCTCCTGTGTAGAGAATGACAGATCCTCCAGACTGTATTTTCCAGATTTGAGTTTTGTAGTTAGATTTGTCAAGAGTCCACCGAATGAGACATCCATGCCTTTAACAGAATATGGCAGCTCTATGTAGTTTTTTGATTTCAGCGCAAGCTGCTCTATTTTCGGCCCTCCTGGAAAACCCAGTCCTGCTTCCCTTGCAAAGCTGTCAATGAAATTCCCAACGCCATTATCTAAAGTCTCTCCGAAAACCCGATATTTACCGCCATCGTAAGCGATGACCTGGGTGTTTGCGCCTGATGCATATAATAGGATCGGATCATTAGATTTTGAAAGCATCCTGCCGATTTCAAGGTGCGCAATAGCATGATTGACACCGACTAATGGCTTTTTGTGGACTAGGGAGATTGTACGGGCAACTGTCGCCCCTACTTTAAGGGAATGCGCAAGGCCTGGAGCGATCGAGAAGCTCACAATATCAATATCCTTGATTGAAAGCTTTGCTTTCTCTAATGCCTGTGATAAGACTTTATCGCAGACCTCGACATGATGCTCACCAAGCTTGACAGGGATGAGGCCGCCTTTCTCAGTCGTATACAGGTCACGGACATTTGCAAGTACCTCACTATCCTTTACTATGCCGACTCCGAAAGTGTGGGCTGTGGATTCGATGCCAAGCGAGATCATTAGGTAAGAGAAGTGAAGGGAATTATAAAAAGATTGAGCACGTAAAATTTGTGAGCATTTGAACATTCAGTTTATATATTCACAGTTATCACCAATAAGTGGGATTAAATAATGAGCATTAAAGGAGTTCTAATAACAGGAACAGTGACTGCTTATTTATTAGTGAACACAATCCTTCCTTTCAATAGCATGGCCCATATGATGGAAACAGAAGCCAATAACCAGGGAACAATTGGGAAATATCTTGTAGGTGCAACTGTTTACAGAAGAGCATGGGAGTCATTAATAGAAGGAGAGTATAAAACTCCAAAGGAACATGTAGAGAGTCCTTATCAGTATGCAATAGATTATAATCATAAAATAACAGGAGAAGATATTCTTGAGGATGCTTTGATAATGACTCTTGCGCCGATCTTGGCCCCTATTTGGCCTTGGGATTCTTTTTATAATCCTCAGGGCACTTCATTTAGGCATCCGGGATATACAAATAACCATGTTGGATGGAACAGTGGTGTATGGATAAAATTCAGAGATCACCTTTTCTGGAACCAATTCAAGTAGTAATTTCACTAATATTAGAATTACTAGAATAACCCTTTCATGATTTCCTTAAGAAGGTCGTCTGTATTCGGCCTTGGAGCTGCGTGCTCAAAAGGAGAAGAGAAAGCAAGATAGCTTCCATTATGTTTCCAAGGTAGCATATACTTTTCCTGAACATCAATG
>JAAXVZ010000321.1 GCA_013335235.1 Nanobdellota archaeon
ATGTCACATGGTACCTAAATGGCGCTTATAATAGATCAGAGATACGTACAGTATACTCAGGTGTCAGCTCATCTGTGACACTTGGCTCTGGAAACCTTACTGCAGGCCAGGTCTGGCACTGTGGTGTCCGTCCATACGATCAAGTCTTATACGGCACCCAAGTCAATTCATCAAATGTGACAATACTCCAGAACCTACCTCCTTCAATTGGCGCGGTCCAATGCATGAACTCAGGCATATGGAGCAACTGCTCAAGCCTGGTATTTAATAATATCCTCCAGGGTGTCAGGGCAAACTGCACAAGCACTGCAGGTACAATTATGAATATTACTTACAATTTTACGAATATACCTGATTCAAACACTTATTTTTACCAGACGGTCCTGACCAATACCTCAGGTTACTGGTATCATTACCAGAACATAACGATGAATAATTCCGGAGAATACAGGCTGAATGTCGCTTGCAGGGACAACAACTCCGCAGTAACCTATTCAACAACATCATGGAGCCTTCCATGGGGAACGCTGAACCTGTCTCTCATAAACCCGGCCACAAGCACGTATGTCGAGCAATTCGATTTTTTCAATTTTTCAGCACAGATATCCTGTGTTGGTGGGGAATGCGGACAGGCATTTGTCACACTGGACCCTATCCTGGGAAATGGCTCAAGCCCTGTCACACTCACACCTGATGGTGGTTTTGTGTATGACAATCCAGGAAACGATGAAGAGGGTGGAAGCTATACCCAGACGCAAGTTTACAATGGGCCTCAGACAGCGACTCCCGGGACTAATTTCTACTATATAATCGGTGAAGGAGACACTGCGAACACAGCCTTATCTTATATAAACCTAAGATATAATATCAGTTCGCTTGATTTTGCACCCCAGGATATAACAGGGATGACCTTCAGGCTCAGTTACTGTCACTCTGGAGAAGATGATGTTGCCCAGGATTTCTGTGACAATGACCTGCCTATGGAAAAGAGCCCTGACGGCGCCCAGAATGTCGAGGTCTATGATTTCACAAATGATGTCTGGGTAGATATAGGTGACATCACTGTCCATACAGATGAAGCAATGTATAATGAAACCTATAATGCAACAGGCGCCCTATCTAGGTTTGTGAATGCATCCTCAGATGAGATTGTTGTCAGGTATGAAGCAGATTTCAGCGATACCGGAGGAGACGGATTCCTGGCAGTCGACTATGCGACAGTGACTGTAAGCTACACGAAACTGAAGCGTGGGGCAGTCTCGATGGTCTCTGGAACGGTTCCATTCTATACAACTACACAGAACCCTGCAAATTACAGCACCTTCTCCTGCCTGCAGAACATGCTGGCCGGAAGCGCACCATGTCCCATCAGCTGGCTTGTTAACGCTACAGGCGTCATCAACTCCACGCATGATTTTTTCATAATATACAACATGACGACAAACCAGGCATATGTCCCTAGTGGGGAATCAGCGCATGTGAACCTCACAATCAGCGACAGTTCCCTGATCCCTCCGACAGTGACCTTGCAGTCTCCATCAGCAAATTTCGTCACTAATAACCCTCTTGTAAACTTCACATGTCTCGCCACGGATACTGGCAATCTCAAAAATATGTCATTATACGCGAACTTCACAGGAACTTTTGCATATAATGATTCCTCAGTACTGTCAGGCACTTCCGATTCAGAGACTTTTCAAAAAAACCTTTC
>JAAXVZ010000322.1 GCA_013335235.1 Nanobdellota archaeon
CCTGCGGCAAAACTGGTCCGCGACCCTCTCATGCAGATAAGGCCTTATATCAATGAACCTGACGGTCTCTGCCACATCATATGCTTTTTCTGAGACAGGGACGCCAACATATGCGAAATCTGTCCTGCCTTTCCTGACATTGTTCACCAGGGTCACTATATTGCGGTCAAAGCGGCTGTCTCTTGAGACCAGGCTTGATATTGTGGCTTTGCTGGGAAAAAGGTCCTGCAGCAGGATTACCTGCCCGTATGGCTTCAGGTAATAGCTGCAAGTGTCAGCTATCTGCTTAAATTCCATCATGCTGTCATGTGAGCAGCAGAAGACAGCAGCATCGACTGTCCCTTTCTTTAAAGCCTTATGCTTGACATGCGCTTCTCCAAGAAGAGGAATGAAATTTGTCCCTTTCATATTCATATTAAGGCCGTCATATACCTTACGGCTGATATCAAGCCCGTACCATATCTCTCTGCCAGCGGACAGATCTCCCAGCATCCTATGGAGGAATCCCTCCCTCCCAGGACCGAATTCGACTACAGAGGACTTGTTCTTTAGGAAAGGAGCGAAGCTTACTGTAAGCGAAGAGGATAGCGCATCTGAATACCGTGCTCTGGCTTCTGCAAGGTGCGTTGTGTAAGTGCACTCCATATTAACCTGCGCCCTGCGCATCCTCTTTTCGTCTACCAGATCTTTGTTGGCCTGCCTGAAAACAAAATTATTAGCATATAGAATAAATTGCGCAGTGACTGACGTATCTGGGATTTTTATAGTCATCTCCTGGACTAGCTTGTCGAGCATAGGCCCAGGACTGATGAAGCATATTTAAAAGTTCCTACTTCTAACCATTTATAAGTGGTAAAATTAATCCCTAAGTAGCTTCGTTATCATTGTCGTAAAAGTGAGTATCACACCCCAGCACAGCAGCATTATGATGTGCATCGCTATATCCACCTGGCTATAGAAAACAAGCTTTGAGAATGCTTCCATAGCTATCCTTCCAGGTGAGAGAAAGGAGAATATCCTGACAAGGAGGCTCATCCTCTCTATCGGGAAGATGAAACCTGAGATGAAGATGAGCGCAAGCAAGGTGAATGTTGTGATGACAAGGGTTGTGCTTTCCTTCCTTATGAGATAAGAAAGGAACATCCCTATGAGTATGAATACGCTCGAGAGGAGGAAGCTGAGCATCGCTATCCAGAAGAAATTTGCGATTATGTGCAAGTCGAATAATATCTGGCCGAGCCCTAGGACTATGAATATAGGCAGGCTGACGATAATCAATGAGGAGAAATACGTCGCAAGGTATTGATGGAAGAACATCCCTGAGAGAATGCTTATCCTGAGATTGGAGCTTGAGTTTATTGTATCAAGCGTTATGAAGCTTGAGATGAGCAAAGACAAGAACATTACTACAAGAAGATACATGCGTGGAAAGATTGTCTGGAGCTGTGAGAAATTCCCTATCCCGAATGCATCTTTAGGCACATATGTCGGCTTGTTGTAGACCCGGATAGGTGTTGATATGGATTCAGGTGTAAGCTTCTCTATGCCGCTTATGTTGTCCCTTAGGAGCCCTAGATCGCTCTGGGTCTGCTGCACTTTTGCCTTATATGCTGACAGCTCATTCTTGGTTGCAGACAGCTCGCTTATCCCGACACCGAGATCTGAAACATATTGCCTGCCTCTCTGGCAACTATACTCGTACC
>JAAXVZ010000111.1 GCA_013335235.1 Nanobdellota archaeon
CTCTATAATCACGCCATTGACCTTCCCGCCAGAATCTATTGTCCTAAGTATGATAGAGCTTTTTGGCAACTTGGATGTCAGGAATGATTCAAGCTCAGCAGTGTTGACAGACTGCTTGTTGATGGTGATGGCAATCCCGCCTTTCAGCGATACGTCCCTCGATGTGAAATCACCAGTCCTTATGTATGTCATCAGGATGATGAAAAATGCAGTTAGGGCAACAAAACCAAGTGCCCAGAAAAGTGTCTTGTACTTGTGGATATAGAACTCCTTGAGGTTTTCAAGGAAAGTCATTTTCTTATGGTGCATTACTCGACAGAATGAGTGGCGCTATTTAAAGCTTGCAGTTGGATTCTGTGTGTAATCAGCTTAGTAGAAAAGTCTCCGTCTGTGCCATAAGTGACATTAAATGGCGAAGACATTTATGGAATACTCGCTGGCGTTCGTAATGTCAAGAATACATTCTTGACACACGGCCAGACGAAGCAAACTTAGTTCCTATGCCTTTAGGCTAGGGTTTAAGTTTGCAGAGTAGGAACTTTTCTACTAAGCCATCTAATCAGCACAAATTTATATTGAATCCGTCTCACTATTACCTATGCGCCTGAACAACCTAGAATTCGTAGCTATGAACAACCCTCTCAGGGCAGTTATCCAGGATAGGATCGAAGCAAAAAGATTCAGGCAGCTTTCCACGCTTGCGCCAGGAAAGAAAGTGCTTGAGATTGGCTGCGGCAATGGAGTAGGCGCAAGGCTCATCAAAAAATATTTCTTACCCGCAAGCATCAATGCGATAGATCTGGATAAAAGAATGGTTGATATCGCTGTCAGGAAAAACAAGGATCCATCAATCTTCTTCAGCGTAGGTGACGCAGCCAAGCTCACTTTCCGCAAGCCACAGTTCGACGCAGTATTTGATTTTGGAATCATACACCACATCCCTGAATGGAGAGATTGTCTTGACGAGCTTAGGAGGGTCCTGAAACCAGGTGGTGAGCTAATATTAGAGGAGCTTTCAATCGAGAGCTTTGAGACATGTATTGGAAAAGCCTACAGGAAGCTTTTGGACCATCCTTATGATAGGATGTTCACAAGAAAGGAGTTTGTTTCATATCTTTCAAAGAGTGGGTTCAGGGTTGAGAAAGAAGAGGCACATAATCCCTTAGGCCTATTGAGATATTTTGTTATAGTCGCTAGAAAACAAGTTTCTTCCTAGCTAGATTTATATATAACATATTTCGACTCAGCATTATGTCGGTCGATGAGTTTCTGGATGAGGATAAGAAGGACGTAACTCTTCAGATCAGGTTCCCGGCTGCTTTGACCAGTCAAGATACGATGCTTTTATTCTGTCCTATGAATATTGGTGGCAAGATTCTCTACGAAAGCAACAGAATCGAGATCGGTGAGTATGCAAGACAAGAAGACAGGGAGATGGCTTTAGAATCCTTATCAGATATTCGAAACAACCCAGGGGATTACACATATTCTGCTAGCGAAATTGCTCAACTCAAAATTGAGGATTTCCTGTCACCTTACCCTTATGTAGCAGCACTTGTCCAGAATATCCCGGGAACAGACTATCCCTTTATAGACAAGGACGAATTTTTCTCAAGATACCTGCCATGGTTCATAAAAGAAACCTGCAGTGCATCTGATCCTGCAATTGCAGAACATAGAGGAAGGATAGTGATAGGTGTCATTGAATACAAAGGCAGCAAAACCTTCTTATCACATGATTATTTTCCTTATGCTGCAGAATTGTTAATAAAAAAACAAGTGCAATACGTATAATCTCATCCGTTATGCACTATCTCTATCACATCCCTGTGATGCAATGGCTCATCCTTCTTCATCTGCAATTTATTTTTTACATTGATTGCCCTGATGAATCCTTCCCCTAGCTGCGTGTGCAGATGGAACGCAAAAGATAATGCAGTTGTCCCTGGAGGCATCAAAAAACAATCAGGCATGACTCTTCCGTGGCTGTCAGTCAAGTTATTGACTCCGCCTGGGAAGATAGCTACATATTTCAGGAGCTCGAATACAGCGCCGTTTATCACATGCTGCACGCCGGATGAGCCATACTTGTCAAGGACGCTTTTCTGAAGGAAATCCAAGCCTTTTTTCTGTTTCTCTGAAAGCTTATCTTCCTGTAATATCTTGAAATTAGGCTCTCCAGGAGTATAGTCTATAAGCCCTGACTTTGCAGCCTCTTTTAGCGCAAGCTCGCATTCAGAAGAGCAAGGTATTATTATATAGTCTTTGAACTCTGCTTTCAACTTCATGTATTTTTCATATGCACCAGGGATGTCTGCCTTGTTTGCTGCAATAATTATAGGTTTTGTCTCTTTCCTGAGCGCGATCGCAAGGGCTTTCACTTCTTCAGGTGTCCATGAGGTTATCACTTTTTCAAGGAGATTCAGCTTTCGCATCTTCTCTTTGACCATATCTTCATTGACCTTGAGGCCTGAGAACTGCTTTGCAATAGCTTTCACAGTGTTCTCTTTTGTCTGGTTGACTGTAGTTGAGAATTTCTTCCATACCTTCTGGAATATCTGGTAATACCACATATCAAGCTCATGCTCTAAAAATCTTATATCCTCTGCAGGGTCATAAGTTCCGGCTTCAATCGGTTCACCCCTCTCGTTCAGGCTGCCGGAGACATCTACTATATGGATAAGGGCATCAGCCTGGGACAGGTCATTCAGGAACTCAAGACCTAGTCCTTTTCCTTCGTGCGCGCCAGGGACAAGGCCTGCAACATCCAATACTTGGACAGGGACAAATCGTTTATGATTGACACAGTATCCTTCTCTTGGGTTGCACTGCACACCAAGCTCCTTGTCAGCGCAGTCTATCTTGACAAAACCTACGCCTGAGTTAGGCTTGATTGTGGTGAAAGGGTAATTCGCCCTTGCAACATCCATTAATGTCAATGCTTTGAAAAAAGTTGACTTTCCAGCGCTTGGTTTCCCGACTAGTCCTACAAACATAAATCACATGGAGTTGGAAAATTAATATAAAGGTTTGCAGGAAAGGCTTAAGAATAATGGCTTTTCCCTGGGTATCATGCAGCCTATTCTCTTGAATCAGCCAGAGGTCGATGCCAGATACCTAGTCTGTGCTGCGGTTGTTGGTATTGGAGTCTCTGCTCTTGAATCTGTACTGCCTCCTGACTTCGCTCCGCATGTGCAGGAATTATATACATATGGCACTGCTTTTGCATTTTCTGCGTTCCTTGGGTTAGCTGCATTCCAAGATCATCTAAGACGGTTTGACAACATGAGGACTGCAGTCTATGGCATGGCTGCTGGTGTCGCGGTTGCAGCAGCAGGATCTGGCCTATATCTGGGATTAGAGCAGCTCTTGCTTAAGTGAGCCTAATCAATCACTTTTTAAATCAAAAATATTTTCTATGACGCATGTATCTATACTCTAATATTGTCGGGACGTTCGTCTTCTCACAGAACTTCCAGATAAGAGAAAAGATCCTCTTCAATGAGAAGCAATTATTAGAGTTCGCAGGCAAGCTTTCTGCAGGCGAGGTCATAGAGACTGAAAAGCCTTTTCTGGAGAAATTCAAGAACATTGAAGACCTAAGGCAAGGGAAGAACCAGAAGGCGCTTGATGCGATAGCAAAGGAGCTTCTTGGGTACACTCAGAAGATGTATGAGAACAACCTCCTTGTCACAAAAGCCTCTGTCTCGCTTTCAGTCACTGATGACCTTCTAATAATACAGGTTTCCAGCAGTGTAGATGAACTCGCAAAGTCGATAAACCTATTATCGAAGAGGCTCCGTGAATGGTTCTCATATAGCCTGCCAGAGGTTGAGGACAGGATTACAGACCATAAGAAATTTGCAGAGATATGCCTGTCAGACAGGAAGCAATTGGTGCAGGAGTTCCATGTCCAGCATGGCATGGGTAGGGATCTGCAGAAAAAAGATTCAATAGCTATCCAGAACCTCGCAAGGACGATACTTGAGCTGTTCAGGCAGAAGGAAGAGGCTGAGAGATATCTTGAAGACCTGATGGCTCGCGTATGTCCGAATATGACTGCAGTCGCAGGGGCATTGATCGGCGCGAAGCTTATAACCATAGGAGGCTCATTGAGAAATCTGGTAGTGATGCCATCTTCTACAATCCAGCTCCTGGGTGCAGAGAAGGCATTGTTCAAGCACATGCTGAACAAGAAGAATGTGAGGCCTCCAAAACACGGAGAGATAATCAATCATCCACTGGTTTCTAGCGCTCCAAGAGAAGAGCGCGGAAGGCGCGCAAGAGCACTTGCAGACAAGATTTTGCTTGCAGTGAAGGTAGATTATTTCAAAGGCCAGTTCATCGGAGACAGGCTGAGAAAAGAGCTGGAGGCGAAGTTCGCATGATACCTTTCACAAAGTTCGAAAATGTATACTTCACAAAAGACAGCAGGGGAAGGGAAAGGTTCTTCACGCAGAACCTGACACCAGGCCTGAGCTTTTTTGAGGAAGACTTAGTCAGGGATGGCGGCAGGGAATACAGGAACTGGGAACCAAGGAGGAGCAAGCTCTGCGCAGGGATGGCGAAGGGCCTATCGCAGACTGGACTTAAGAGAGGCTCTACTGTATTATATCTTGGAGCCTCGCATGGATATACAGCGAGTTTTGTCTCAGATATTGTAGGCAGGGAAGGGGTAGTGTTCTGCCTTGATTTTGCGCCGAGGGTTGTCCGTGACCTAGTCTTCATGTGCGAGAAGAAAGAGAACATGGCGCCGATTCTAGGGGATGCGACTGATCCGAAGTCCTATGCATACAGGGTCTTGCCCTGCGATATCGTTTTCCAGGACGTCGCCCAAAAGCAGCAGGCAGAGATATTCCTTGACAATTGCAAGCATTTCCTGAAACCCGGCGGCTTTGGGATATTAGCTGTAAAATCCAGATCAATGGATATCACAATACCTCCGAGGCAGCTTTACGCAAAGGTAAAAGAGAAGCTGGAAAAAGAGACAACTATCGTCGATTTCAAGGTCCTGGATCCTTTTGAGAAGGACCACTGTATCTTTGTCGTTAAGAAACCTTAATAAATCGAAGCAGACATATACATGGTATGCGCAATTTTTTCATGATCTCGCTTGTTTTGTTTATCTCATCATGCATGCTCTTTCCACAAGAGACGCTATATAGCGATTTTGTTTTATCTAATGATAACTTGACAGTCGCCTACCTGAAGCATGAAGTCTCCTATTTCAGGGAGAACAGGACCTTGAATTCTAGGGAGGATTTGAACTATACCTATT
>JAAXVZ010000112.1 GCA_013335235.1 Nanobdellota archaeon
GCTGTCACCGTCTGTGTCTGGTTTGCTTGGGTCGGCGCCTGTCCGGTATTCCATGATATTGAGCAGCAGATCACCGTCAGGGTCCCTGTCCGCATCATAGGTTTCATTCTGCATCACTGAAGAATATTTGGTTTCCCAGGCATCTGGCATGCCATCTGTATCTGCGTCAGGCAAGACTTGCGCATATATTGATATAGATACGATAAGGACAAGAAACAGAACTACCCCTTTTTTCATTACTGAGAAAAGAGCTTGAGCCATTTAAATAGTTTGCGCCGTTTTCCAGGAGAAATAGTTTTTTTAAAAAAATAATGGGAAAAATATATAGTTAACTAACCAAATAGCTTCCTCCAAATACCGCTGATTTGGTTGATGACACCTGAAAATAGACTTGGCTTCTGTACGTCTGTCCTTTTCTCTCCGGCGTCCTGCTTTTGTTGTTTAGGTGGGTCTGAAGCAGGAGTGTCTATTGGCGTTTCCATATCTTCTTTTGGCTTTGTATCAGGAGAAACCATTTCTTCTGGTTCTGGAAGATTCCCTACTTCAGGCATTTGTGTTTCATCTGGCCCAGGTGTCATCACTGTTTCTGGTACTTGTGCCTGATTTCCTGTAGGATTTATCTTGCTTTTTTCAAGCGTCTTGATGAGGTTTGACGGATGCTTTTTATCTGCAGGTGACATATAAGTGTCGAACCTAGTGCTAATCTTCTTTGTTGGTGTCTCTACCCGAAGCTTCTTGAGCCTGACCCTTCCAGGACTGATAGCATAAGGAGATATCTTTCCTGAATCCACAAGGTCCTGGTTATCTGCAATCAGATATACCTCAACAAAATGGCTGCCTTCAGATAACACCTCTGTTGTGATTGTTTCTATTCCACTGCAGTATATACCTCTCTTTAATTGATCGTCCGTAAGCTCGCAGTCTTTTGTATAAACCGTTTTTCCATCTACATCTATATACATAGTCCAATTGCCATGCTGCGCTCTTGTGCCTATATAATAGTCAAAGCTGATTATTGCCGGTTCCTCTCTATCCATCACAAACTCATAAGGATATTCTGCAGAGACATATTGCGGCGGCTCATCAAAGAGCAGATTTGCCAAGTGCTCTTGACGAAATTGCCTTGAAATGCCTGTGGCTTCATAATCGCACGGAACGCGTTCACATGCTTTTCCTATTTCTTCTTCATAGCAAGTGTCTATCCTGCAGGATTTCGGGCATCTTAACTGTGCACTATCATAGTAGCCCTGAGAATTGCAGTAATACTCGAGCAACGTATAGGTATCATTGCACATGTCCGCTTTCCTGACAAATATGGGCTGCATAGGGTATGGCGCAATCGGAAACCTTTCGTGTGACGCGTTTAATATTGTCGGAGTCGAGAAATCAATTCCTCCATCTGGATCTATGCAAAATATTGCGCTTTTAGGTGGAGATTCTATTGGAGTAAATTTTTTTGCGGCAGATTCAAGAGTGAACCAAGACAGGATCACAGAAGAGACATCTGCTCTGAACTCAAGTTCGTGCTTTCCTGCAGTTATCATCCCAAGATCGACTTTCTCTGTCCTTGCAAACTGCGGTTTTGCATTAGATTCCCATGTGTATTTTTTTGCAAAAACCTCTTTTCCATCCAGATATGCGTGAAGGGTGTTGCTTAGCCCTGACCTCTGGATCCATACAGAGAAATTTACAGTCATTGTCACAGGCTCATCCTCCTCCAATATGAATTCATAGGGATATTCTGCAGACACTAATGAAGGTATTACATCAAAGTTGCTGAAGACGTCCATCTTTCCGTGGCCATAATAACCACAAGGAAACTTATCACACGCGGGCCCGATTTCCTTATCAACACACCTCCCTGAGCTGCATGTTTTTGGGCATCTATAATCCTGGCTGAGAACTTTGTCTCCTGAGCAATAATATTCCACAAGAACAGTTGTGCTATTGCATTTATCTGTATACGAATCTGAATTACCACCTGTCCACTTATCATAGGAATATGATAAAGCTGTACCGGTCTCTTCATAATTCTTGCCGCCATCTTTATCCATGCATGCTGTTTCTGCATAGGCTGACATCAGTGCTACCAAAACAATCAATAAGAGAAACTTTTTATCCATTCATGAAAATTTTATTATTTAGTATAAATATATTGCTAGCCAATGCTAGTTAAAATAGCTTATCGGCGAATATGCCGGTCCGCCCGGCAATAGCTCGCTCCTGAAAAGTGTAAGAGGCCCTGGCTCCAGCCTTGTTTTTTCAACTAAGATATTACTCAAACCAGTCCAAAGCACCCTGGTATCAAAGACATGGGAGACTCTTGCGAGAGTGATATGAGGATGGAAGTCCAGATCATTTTTTCCAAGCCTTGCCTCAATCTCTCTCTGAAGCAAAAGGAGAGGCTGGCTTTCCTCTATCCCAAGCCATATCACTTTCACGGGTCCTTTTTCCGGGAAGACGCCTATCCTTGATGTGCTGAAAATCATCTTTGGATAGCTGATTCCCTGCAGCTTAGAGATTATCTTATCAGGGTCTGCGTCAGGAAAGAATTTCAAGGTGAGATGATATGAATGTGTGAAAGACAGCGCTGCAGCTTCAGTTTTCAGTAAGCGGTGTAATTGAATAAATATAGGATTAGAAAAATCAAAAGCGAGAAATAACCGCAAGGTTACTGCTCTTCCTCTTCGCCGAAGTTCTCAGAGTCTTCCTCTACTTCTTCGACTTCTTCTTCAGGGAGGTCTTCTTCCTCTTCCTTTGAAGCAGAGTCTGCCTTCTTGGCACTCTTGCTGATGACTTCAGCAAAGCCGACTTTCTTGAGGACTTTTGTCACTCTTACCTTGACTTCGTCATTGACCTGTGTTCCAGGTATGACCAGGACAAAGCCGTTCTTCTTTGCTATGCCGTCTCCCTTTTCGCCAAGGGCTTCTATTCTAACATCTAACTCATCGCCCTCTTTGACAGGGGCTGACCTCTGGAAGTTATTTGCATACATCTTCTTCTAACACCTTATCTACTTTGGAGTTTCCTCCTGATGCCTTGAAAACATAATATGTATAAAAATCTATTGGGGAAGGGGCCTTTTCCTCCTGAATTGCAGAAGGAGCCTAGCCATATTATAAAGAGAATATTATTATACAGCCTGTTTTTGCTACAGGGAATGGACGACTTCCTGAAGATCTGCCAGCAGTGCAAGGCAAAGTGCTGCAAGATAGGCGGCACTGATTTCTCAGAGGAAGAGATGAAAAAAGTAATTGATGCCGGTCACCCGGACTTCTTTGTGAAAATCGACGAAGACCACTATGAGACAAAGTGCAATGATGGCGTGTGCCCATACCTTGGCAAAGATGAGGCCTGCACAATCCATGAGGTCAGACCGAAACTGTGCAGGAGGTGGCCTGTCTACTCAAGTGTCGAAGCAGAAGAGAGAAAGAACTACCTTGTGGACTGTCCGCTTGCAAGAGTGCTCAGCCAGGACATTATCCTAAACATGGTCAAGATAAACGAAGATATCTCTAGTGAATTTGTCAGCGCCTCTATAGAAAACTCGCAATTGAGTGAAGCAGAGAAAGACATCGTAGAGGAAAGGTTCTCAGAATTCGCTTTGTCTAAGATATAGGGAAAAGGCTATTTGTTCACGGTTTCAAGGAAGTCTTCCTTTATCAGCTCGTATGAACCAACAGGGAATACACTTGACCCAGACGGTGCAAACAGGTTAGGTGAATAATAAAGGTTCTCGCAGCGCTTATTGTAAAATATCACCTCAGGATGGCAATGGATGCTTTCTGCAAGTATGCCTGGATCAATAGCTCTCTCATCATATTGGCATATGGCGCAAGTCCTGCTGCCTGGAAAGAAATTGCGCAGCTTAGATTCATATTCCATAAGACGCTCTGTACCCTTGTTGCCGCTGTTTATCCATGACGCTTCTCCAGTTATCCTGACTCCCCCATATCCCTCGTCTAATGCTTTTCTCTCAATCTCTTTTAGCATGGCGATTGCCCTGTCCGGATCAAAGAACCCTCCTTTCAGATATGTCTCCCTGCTTGACAATATCGTGAGCTGTCCTGATTTCAGGAATTCGTTTATATCCCTCTTTTGTTCAATGAGCTTAGAGATTATCCGCTCTTTTGAGACATCATGGAAGACATATATGCACTTTTCGTTGTTCTCGAGCCCCTTCATCAGGAAAGGGAGGATTACTGAAAACAGCTGCTTTTCGTTCTTGAAGATAAATGTGAAATGATCTCCTAACTCTGCATTAGATATATCTTTTTCTTTCATGTTTTTCCTATTTAGAAGAACTACGCCTATTTTTCCTGAAAAGAATATAATTTATAACACTATCTCCTTTCTGCTCTCTAGCCAGGCACCTGGTCTGAGCGATGCAAAGGCTTTTTAATGGACAGGCACTTCTTACATTATATGGCAGCAACACCAAAAGGACCACAGAAAGTCAAGATTGATTACAACATCGATAAGCCTACATACGACGATTTCATCAGGCAGTGCACAAAAAAAGGCTACTCACCGAACATTGTTGTCGAGAGGCAGATGAAGAAATTCATCGAGACGGGACAGATCTAGAACAGTTTTAAACTTATTTCTATTATCGGTGTCATCAGACTGAGGACTATCAGGTAGAACAATGAATTCGTGCTGGCAGGGATAAAAGAGTTAGGCCCTCCACCTAAGAGAAGGGTTATTGGAAGCCTGATCAGGTTAAATAACACGACAATTAGTATCAGTGCCGAAACCGGATTTGGGTTCAGAAGGCTGACTACGGCAAGAGCTGCGCTAAGCGAAAAAAAGTTCACAGCGCTCCACTGGCTGAGCCTGGCTGCGATGATATCTACCAAAGGTATTGTCCAGAGGATGAACTGCAGCGCTGTTGAAAAGCCATACCACAAAAGAAGCAACCCTGCTGCTACTGGAAACGGGTCGAAATCTCCGAAAGGCAGCCTGCCAAAACGGTAGATGACAATGGCACACACAGTAAACAGCGCCAGCTTGACAACAAAGGTCTTCATGAGCATCAGGAAGAGGATGTTCACTAAGGCAAATATCAGGACATATTTCAGCTGCAGCCTGGCGAGCCTTGCGCTAAGCCATTTCCCTGTAACCTTTGCTGATTCCATAACATATGGATACAAGGTCTCTTTAAAAAAAGTATATATAACCCCTAAATTTCAATTAGGGTATGCCATACAAGAAACACATAAAAGAAGTAAAAGAAGGATTTGTCAACGGCTGGGATGATCCGAGGAGGCCCA
>JAAXVZ010000113.1 GCA_013335235.1 Nanobdellota archaeon
GCTGCCGTCAAGATTTGAGCTAGACGTATAAAATCTTTCTACACCTGCGTTATCCGCATAAGCGGCATAGTACAATTTTTCACCATCTGAGCCTATGGCAACACTAGTTGTATCTGTCGCTCCTGCGCCATCTGGCGCTGTGAGGGCGCTCCAGCCAGAGAAGCCTGTGCCATTGAGATTTGACCTTGCGACCCTGAACGCCTCTGTTGCGTCTGAATGGAGATACGCTGCATAGTACAGGCTGCCCCCAACAATAACCATATCGACTCCATCATTGGCATCGCTCGCGCCTGAACCATCCGGCGCTGTGAGCGACAACCAGGAGCCGACGTTTGAATAAGCCATTGATGCGTCAGATGTTTTTGCCCACAATCCTATTGTGCCTTTGTTTGTTATGTCAAGGCTGTTTGAATCTGCTACTGAGATATAATCATCTTGGCCATCAAACCCATATCCTCCGCCGACCCTGCCTCCGGTCCTATTGAACTGTGCCTCAAAGACTGTTCCATTGTTGCCATATCCTGAATAATCTGTAACATTTGTAAGCTCATAGCCACTGTTTCCTTCCATAGGCAAGTAAAGCATCATTGAAGATACATTATTCCTATACCAGTTAGTTATGTTGGTAAGAGGATTCACGTCAATGTCTGCAACCGTGTTCCAATTGCATGTCAGGTTGCTGGTCTTATTAGGTGAAGAGGGCGTTATAGTTGGAGTTCCGTGCGTCGGAAGATTGTTGTATCTAAGGATGCTGGAGTTAGTATAATTAGCGCCATTCAGGACATTGTCAAAAATCTCATACATGTACTGGTAGCACGTGCCATTGTACAGCGTGTCGCTGTATGGTGTTGCCGGATCATATGTCCCTACCTGCGACCAGCTTCCGTATGAGCCGCAAGTGTTGTTAGAGAGGATAGTTGCAGACTGCCTCAGTATCCTTGCGCTGCTTGTATTCAAGCCAGAGCCTGAATCAGTCCCATCTGCAAAAGAGACCTGTGTGCTTGTCGTGTAACCATTTGTGTAACCAATATATCCTGTAGCAGGAGCAGTAGCATCCCTTATCATGGTAAAGTTAGTGCTATTGGTATTCCCAGAAGTGTCATAGCACACGATTACTGCTATAGATTCATATGTGTCTGAGGAATCCCAGTCATAAGTGTTCCTGTAAGGGTCTGCAGTGTCCGCAGCTCCGGCTGAGACTGTGTCCGGGAAGGTGACATTGCGGATAGCGGTCTCTGGATCAGATGCTGAGACTGTCACATAGAATGACCCTGAGTTAAGTGAGTTATAATATATGTCCCTCGCTGAATTATACTGATAGTATTCTCCGCTGACCTCTGTGAAGGAGGAAAAAGAGCAGCTTGGCTTCCCGAGGTCGACACAATCATTGGAGACGCAGCTATAACCTGCAGGGCACTCTGCAGCGGTATTGCAGTCATACCATGTCCCGCTGTTGCAATAATCATTATCGCCATTGGCATCTGCATCTACTGTGACATTGCCTGTGTCTGTGCAAAGGCTGTTGTCTACACAGTCTGTCGATGCCACGCAGCAGGCGTCTGACCCATCTGATGATCCAGCCATGCTCACATGGAAAACAGAGAGTAGATCATTTTCTGTCCCGCCATCATCTCCGCAACATGCTGACCCTGCAGTTTCTCCGCCGATGGACCAATTGAATTTAGTACAACCTGTGCTTGTGCTGTCCTCGCACCTTGCCTGCGACGTGTCCCTGTCATATGACGTGCCTGAAGCGCTGCCGTCACTGCACGCTACACCCTCTGCCCGTGTTGCATCAGTCGGGCAGCATTGGGAGGTGCCTGCTGTGCATAATGTTGTCGAGGAAGTCCCATTCGCTCCTGAACCATCTGCACAAGTGATATCCCCATAGAAGCAAGTGGTTCCTGTCCAGTTCCCGTTTCCAAAAAGCAGCACAGAGACAGCGCCGTTCGCGCCTGAGCCATCTGTACAAGATATATCTCCTGTATAGCAGTATCCCTTATCTGCAGTTGCTTTATTAGCAGATGTACAAAGTGTGTTGGACGAGCTGAAATATCCGTTCCCACAATAAGTTGCATTAGTGCCATTCTGATATGATCCCTCTGTACAAGTGATGTCTCCGTAATTGCAGTTAATAACAGTACTCGATGTAAGCGACCCCGTATAATTACCATTCCCGTAAAGAAGTGTAGAAATAGAACTATTGCTATATGTGCCGTCTGTGCATACAATATCATTGTAATAGCAATATCCCGCCTTCGCTGTTGCCGTTGCTCCAGCTACGCAGGTAGTATTAGATGTAGAGAAAAAACCATTTCCGCAGATAAGCGGCGAGTATGCGCTGCTAGAGTTTGAGCTGTCTGCACAGGTGATATCAGCATAATAGCATACACCTGATGTTGCCGTCAATTTATTCTGGTCTGTGCATGTGTTGTTTGCTGTCGATAGGAATCCGTTACCGCAGTGGAATCCCTGCGTGCCATTGCCATAGCTCCCATCTGTACAGGTCATATCTGCGTAAGAGCATGTACCATTTGTATGTGTGGCTTTATTCCCGGCTGTGCCATCTCTCAGCCTGAAGTCTCCGTTTCCGTACAGCAGAACTGAGACTGCGCCATTTGAGGCGCTGCCATCTGAACACGTAATATCATTATAATAGCAGTACCCTGAAGTCACTGCTGCCTTGTCTGCGCTTGTACAGACTGTGTTTGATGAGCTAAAATATCCATTGCCGCAGTATGTCCCTGACGCTCCGTTTGCGCCAGGTGTTCCTGCACAGGTGATGTCGCCATAATAGCAAACAAGGGAAGTGCTTGAAGAAGGTGTCCCTGTAGTATATCCGTTCCCGTAATATGTCGTCGGACCAGAGACTGCGCCTGCTACGCATGCCTGGCAGCTAAGAGAGGTTGAGGTGGTCAGTGTACCGCTGTAAGTCCGGAAAGTGTCTGCTGCCTGGCAGCACTGGTAGCCTGATCCTGTCCAAGTCCCAAGGCCTGTGAAATATGTAAAACCGCCGCATGTGCAGGACCCGCTGACTGTGTCTGGCGTATTGTAGTAGTTGCAGTTTGTGTCGCAGTAGCCTAGTGAGAATCCTGAAGGGCAGGCACCAGGCACTGTATCATCGCAATTTGGGTTTCCTGTATTAGGATTATACTCGCATTTTGTTGTTGCAGAGTAGGTATGGCACCTTACATTTCCTCCAGAGCATGCTACAGCTGAATAGCAGACATTGTCATCATTTGTCTGGCCGTAGCTTGTCTCAGCCACACCATCCTCTCCATCGCAATTATTAGCGCATTGCGCATCATATGTGCAGGCGCCGCCATCTGCTGTGGATCCTCCAGCTGCGTTGACTTCAAAGAGCCCTACAAAGATGACATATAGAAAGAAAAGCAGGAGCAGCAGGCCGAACACTTTTTTTATGCCTGCCTTTGAACCAAAAGTCTCAAGCCAGGTCGCTGTGCCTTCTATCTTCTCCTGAAAATATAAGAGGATATCAGGTAAGGATATTGCATGATTCATCAGGAATAATTTCAGCCTGACTAACACCAGAGAAAGGAAGTAGAGAGGACTGACTTGGAAAACGCCGCTGATCCCCCTAATAGCCTTTTTTATCATCTGTATGTGAACCTCAGATAAGGCCTGCAGTCATCTGCGCCACTTGGATTGCTCTCACATCTCTCTCCCTTGCCTATCCCCGCAAAGCAGATGTATGGGCTAGATCCACCATCCAGATCCTCTCCAAACCAGGTCATGAAGACATTCGAGTAGAGATTATCCTGCGCCTCCCTCACAATAGCTGTCACATCCACGCACTGCCACTCATCTTCTGTGTCTATCATCTTGAAAGACAGTATATCTGAAGTCGTGTTGCCATAATCAGAATCCCCGCAGAAGCTTTCAGGGCTGTACTTGACATAATTCATGACAGGCCCAAAGGGATTATATGTCACGAACACGCAGATCTCTGCTGACTCCCAGTCCCCGGATAGGTGGCTGATGTCAAAATCTGCCTGAGGTATGAAACTATATCTTTCAGGTTCTGTCCTGTACATTGCGCAAGCTGTCTCATGACTGCAATAAGATTTCTCACAAGTAGGGCAATTTGAGTTATAGTAGACTGTGCTTGCAGGTATCGTCTCTAAGTCAGATGTTTCCATATCCATTGCAGCAAATATCCCTTGCTCGTCTATTGAAAAATTCACAATAGTCCCGTTGAAGTCGAAAGGGATGTCTGTCCTCTGCCATTTCTTGCATGACCCATTAAAGACCTGGGTGCACCTTGCTATCGCGTCAGTGCCTTCTGATGCAAGATGTGCCTCAAGCCTGCTTGCATTGGAGCTGATTGCAAATGAGGCAAGCCTGGCATCGCCAAGATCAGATATCACAAACTCACGCCCAAGATTTCTTGAACTGTAGACTATGTAGTTCTGGTCATCTATGCCTGCTTTGAGAAGATAGGAATCTCCCATTTCCTCACTCAGGATCAATTGCATCCCTTCTTCTGATAACGACACGTTCAGGGACTCAGGCGTCAATCGCTGTATAATCTCAGATGCCTCCGGTATTGTATCTACCTGTGGAGCCTCAACCAATCCCGGCAAATCGCTTTCCAGGCTTGCGTAGTCATAAGTGTAAGTTATTGATTCAAGCTCAAAGATAGCACCATCTACAGTTACTTCAAGAATAATATCTCCTTTGATGTGTGTGTAGCAAGTGTCCTGGCAGTATCCTCTGATCTGCATGGGAGTATCTGACACATCTGTCATTTCAACTATCTCCGGAGTCTCATTCACTTCCTCTGTTTGGAGAGCAGGTATATATTCTTCAGCTGAACCTGTCAAGTTTTCAGGCTCCGCTATAACAGAGTCATTAACTGCCACAACAGCCTCATTGAGAGTTTCAAGCGAATCATTCACCTGTGTTATATTCCCTGCTATCACGCTGGAATTGCCATCGCTGAGATTCAATGGAACATCTGTCTCTGGAAGAGGCTCTTCCATGATTATCTCCGGTGTCCTGATGAGCCTGGATGGCGCTGAAAGATTTTCAACCTGAGTGTCATTTGACTGAATAGAGACATTATCAACAACAGGTATCTCTTCATGAAAGATACTTTCTTCAGGCAATGATTCACTTATTGATTCATTTGATTCAACCACCAACACAGGACTGTCTATCGCAGAATCATTTACTAGCTCCTCAGCAATCGCTTCACCGCTTTCTGCAATAGGCAGAGTATCATCCACAGGCATTTCTAAAG
>JAAXVZ010000114.1 GCA_013335235.1 Nanobdellota archaeon
ACAGAATCTTTCAGAGCAGAAATTTCTTGAAAGTAATATGTTCCTATAAAAATTTTGAGATCAGATTCAGCATTTGATCTGTTCTTTAATTGCATTTTATATAATAATACAGTATACTGTATATATATATTTCTATTTGTCACTACTTTTTAGTAGTTTATTATAACAATACTACACTTCAACTCTTTTCCCGTCTTCCAGGATATGCACGCCCTTTCTCTTCTCATACCCTAATTCGCATGCGATCTTCTCCATGTCCTTTGCCCTCTCTGGCGGGACATGGCCTGGTATGACAACCTGAGGCCTCAGCAATTGGATCATCTCCTTGTGATCCTCGATAGACGCATGGCCGGACGCATGCACGTCCTTGAAAAGGTTCACTCCAAGGCTTGTGAGTTTTGCTTCGATTGCGTCCCTATTTGCCCTGTTTATGTCGCTCGGGATGACATTGCATGAGAAGATGACGCTGTCTCCCTCGCCAAGTTTCAGAGGCAGGCTGCCATCTGCTATCCTTGATAGCACTGAGTCAGGCTCTCCCTGGTGGCCTGTCACGATCAACAGATAGTCTTTCTTGTCATGCTGTATGTCTTTCAGGAGCTTTGCCATCTTGTCTTTGAAGCCTGTGACCTGGGCATTTGTCGAGAATTTCACGATCCCGACTTCTTCTGCAGCAGCGACATATCTTGCAAGGCTCCTGCCAAGTAGGACTGGTTTCCTTCCTATATCATGGGCTATCTCTATTGCAGCCCTGAGTCTTGCTATGTGACTTGAGAATGTTGTGAAAAGTATTGCATTGCTGTCTCTTGCGGCATCTAATGCCTCTTCCACCTTTTTCCTGGCTCCAGCTTCAGACAGTGTCCTGCCAGGTGTGTCAGAGTACAGGGAATCCACAACTAATGCCTTTAGATGGCCCAAGTCTCCTATCTCCTTTAGCCTTGCGTAGTTTGTCCTCTCTCCAAGTGTCGGGGTCTTATCGAGCTTGAAATCATTTGTGTACGCAAACTGGCCTTCAGGGGTATGCAATACGACAATAGAAGACTGTGGCGTGCTGTGTGTCACGTTTATCAGCTCTAGGGCGAAGTGCTTGCTCAGTGTTATCTTCTTGTTTTCAGGGATTGCGACTAGCGGGTTCGGAAGCTCTATTCCCTTATCAGCGAGTATCGCCTTGATTACAGCGATCGTGAACGGAGTCGAAACTATTGGCGCCTTGTATTTCTTAGCAAGATATGGTATCGCTCCTATGTGGTCAAGGTGGGCATGGCTTGGGACTATCGCCACGACCTTTTCAACAAACTCAGCTATCTTCGTATCATCAGGGACAGCGCCTGCCTTTATGAGCTCATCCTCACTATATAATTCAATGTCCTCATCACCCTTCATCTGGATGTAATTCTCAAGGTGGATGCCCATATCTACTATGACAGCTTCGCCATTTGACACAACCAGTGTCATGTTCTTTCCTATCTCAGAATAACCGCCCACAGCGACAATCTCCATGGGCCGCAGGAGTATAGGAATCTTTATAAATTAACCTCTATTCATGCACTATAACATTGGGGGTGTTAATATGAAGCTTACGCTTGCAGATCCAAAGCTATTAAAGGATAGCATTTCAATCATTTCAGACCTTGTTACAGAGGCAAGGTTCCATGTCACGCATAACTCCATAGACCTTGTTGCTATGGACCCGGCGAATGTCGCCATGGTAATATTCAAGCTCCTTTCTTCCAGCTTCACAGAGTATCATGTGGAGAAGGAAGTCAAGATCGCCCTTAACCTGAACAACTTGAAACAAGTGCTGAAGAGGGCAGGCGCATCTGATATCATCACATTGGAACTGACAGAGAACAAGTTCAAGGTAGTTTTGAAGAGCAACACAACAAGGACATTCTTCCTGCCGATAATCGAGCTTGAAGAAAGAGAGCAGAAGATACCTCAGCTTGTATTCCCTCTGGCTATCAAGATGCCGACAGGAGTATTGAACGAGGCAATAGAGGATGTCTCTATTGTCGCAGAGAGCGTCCAGTTCATATGCGAGCCATCTAAGTTCATGATATCTGCTGAAGGTGACTTGTCCCAGGCAAAGATTGAGATAGGCTCAGATGACAAGATCATGATCACAAAAGACGGCGCAGACATGGTCAAGGCGAAGTACTCGATAGAATACTTGAAGAAGATGATACAGGGCTCAAAACTGGCTGACGAAGTATTGATAAGGTTCTCGCAGGACTACCCACTGAAGCTAGAGTACAAGTGCACAGATAAACTGATGCTTGCATTCATACTTGCACCTAGGGTAGATAACGACTAATACCAACGACCTGCCAGTATAAACTAAGGCAATTATTTTTTTCCACTATGATCTCCCTGTTCATTCTCTCATGTGGATACCTTTAAATAACTCCAAATAAGATTAAACACAATGGATCTGTCCTCTTATTTGATCTATATCTCAATAGGCCTTCTCACAGGTTTCTTGAGCGGAATGTTCGGCATCGGCGGCGGGTCAGTCAGGATACCTCTCCTGACACTTGCGGGAATGCCGCTATTGACAGCCTTCGGGACTAACATGTTCGCGATCCCTTTTTCTTCAGGGGTCGGCGCGTATGTCCAGAAGGATAATATAAACTGGAAAGTCGTCAGGTCTTTTACAATAGGCGCGGTCTTAGGGATAGTCCTTGCGACATTCCTTGTTGGCATATTCTCAAGCAAGATCCTTGCAGCGCTTTTCTTCTTCGCCGCAATCCTCACAATCATCGGTCTTTACATAAAAGACATAAGCCCTAGATTATATGAAAGCATAAAGCCGACAGCGCTGACAGCCCTTTCATTAGGTTTCCTTTCAAACTTCATAATTGGCCTTCGTGGCGGAAGTGGAGGGACACTGTTCCCGCCAGTCCTGAAGGCCATGCATGTCGAGATGCACCAGGCAATAGCGACATCGCTTTTCACAGGCTTTTTTTCATCATTTGCAGCGCTCATCATCTATTTTATAAGAGGCGATATTCAGCTATTGCCTGCTTTTGTAATCGCATTCACAGGTGTAGTAGGATCTTTTCTTGGCAGCAAGCTGTCTATCCGCACAGAATCAAGGCTCTTAAAAATTGGCCTTTCTATAATTGTATTCGTGCTGGCATGCGTTGTTGTGCAGAAGGAGTTTTTTTAGGTGTGAGGCAATATCACCTGAGCAGTTGGGGCGCAAAAAGCATTATCAGCCCAAGCGCAGCCATTATCACGCCGCCGATTAGCTTGCAGTATTTCGCGTACTTTTCTCCGATGCCTCCGCTGATAGCAAAGGCTGCCATCCCGAATATTATCAGGTCGTCCAGCATGAAGAACAGCGTGTATAATGCAATGTATAGATAGTGCTGGAAAACAGAAATATTGCTTATTGCAAGGACCTGGGTAAATACCGCAGGGATGGCTGCAGAGCAGGCGAACTCCACTGAGTTCACGACAAATGCAAGCCCGATTATGGATATAATTATCCCAAAAGTTATCGGCTTTGAGGCAATATCCTTGATCTTGTTCATTGTCTTTTTATGGCTCTTATGGTCACCGACCTTGCATACCAACTCGCCTTTTGTGGTGACATACTCCTTGAGGCTGAGGATCCCTCCGCCAAGGGCGACTAACCCTATAATTATTGTCAAAATTCGTATATAACCTATGAGCAGGAATATGTTCAGCCATGCTGTCATGAATAAGAAGTAGAGTATACCTGACGCCAGGACAAAACTCCCCACAATTATCCAGATCTTCTACCTGACATTGATTCCTATAAGAATACCGATCAAGTAGACCAGGACCCACATTGCGCAAGGATTGAACCCGTCAATCAGGCCGAGCACTATGGCGAGTGTCGGCAATGACCATTTAGTGAGGTCTGTCCTTCCAAGGAATGGCAGCTCAAAATCAGTGAATCCGGTATCGACCTTTTGAGTGCTTACTTTCTGGTATTCCTCTCCCTTGCAGCTATTTATGCACACTTCGATTGCGCTTATGATCTGCTCTTTTGACTGGACACCTACAAGAGGGTTCTTTCCTGCAAATATAGTCGGCACACCCAATCTAGAGGTATCAAGCCCTGCTTCTGCAGACATCTTATAGAACAGTGCAGAGCCTTCCTGGGATGATGCATCATGCTCATAGAAGTTCCATTCAGGATGCTCTTCCTTGACTTCAAAATAAATAGGTTTTTGCTCTGCGCAGTGGGGGCATGTCGGAAGATAGAAGAAATGTATCTCTGGATTACTTGAATTTAACGCTACGGGATTATCACTAGGGATTCCAGCACTGCCTGTAAAAACCATGGCAGACACGCCTATTATTGCCAGGCAGATGACTAGATATATGTTGAATCTTGATGAAAAAAAGTCTTTTATCGTGGCTGTCAGGCTCATTTTTTTCAATGCCTCATCATAGGACTGCGTTCATGATATATCCAATTATCATGATGCCTAATATAGTTATTGAAAAAAATATCGCCAAAAGCTGCCATTTCATGACCTTCCTTAATATCAGTATTTCAGGGATTGACACAGTCACGATCGCTGTCATGAATGCAAGCGCAGTCCCGAGTGGGACGCCCTTTCCTACAAGCGCCTCTAGAACAGGGACAACGCTGACAGAGTTTGCATACAACGGCGCGCCGATAAGGACAGCGATAGGGACAGCCCACCATTCTTTTGTTGAGAGATATTTTTCGACAAAGCTAGTCGGGACAAAACCATGGATCAAGGCGCCTAGCCCGACTCCAATCACAACATACGGAAAAACCTGTTTTGTTATTGTCCAGCCATCAGACCACCAGTATGGTATCAGCTCTTTTAATGCAAGAGCTCCGCCGCGCTCTTCTTCTACCTGTCTCTTTGATTTGAATTTCAGCAATTCCTGTTTGACATACTTCTCAAGCCTAAGGCTTTGGATAAGCATCCCTCCTAGAATCGCAACACCGATGCCGATTAAGTTGTAGATTATTGCGCCTTTCAAGCCAAACAATGCAGGGAAAAGATATAGTGACGCCTCGTTTACCAAAGGGGAGCTTATAAGGAACGCAAAAGTGACACCTAACGGTATCCCTGCGCCGACAAACCCTATAAAAAGCGGTATAGAAGAGCATGAGCAGAATGGCGTGATTACGCCAAGAAGCGCGGCAAACAGGTAATCCAGCCCGAACCATCTTTTTTTTGTTAGGATATCTTTTACCTTTTCCATAGGGAAATAGTATCTTGTGATAGCCATAGCATAATTGATG
>JAAXVZ010000115.1 GCA_013335235.1 Nanobdellota archaeon
CGGAAGGATAAGGAACGGTGACTACAAGCTCTCACTTAGATCTGCTAAACGGAAGGTCCTACCTATCTTGCACAAGGCACTAGAAGGATTGAAGGGATTCGGCGGCGGCCATGAGCACGCTTGCGGCGCGAATGTGAACGAAGCTGATTTTGATGAGTTCCTTGAAAATATTAAGAAGCAGCTGGTATAGCTGCAGAATAAGCTTATACTAATGGCTTTCCTAAAACATCGTTGCATAAGTAAGTGCATCTAGCATTTGGTTGCTTAGCCTCTTGAAATCTTCCTTGGTGAAGTGTGGATCCTCAAGCCCGTAGAAGGTTGTTATCTCCTTCCCCTGGACGCGTCTCCTGAGCCCTTGAAAGCTTGTCCAGTTATACTGCTTTGCTGCCTCTCCCTTGGCGAACTCCTCCATCTGCCTCCATTCTGCAGAATACTCCTCTTCATGAATGTCTTTGTACCTTCTCATGCTTGGCAGCAGCAATTCCGGAAGCATTTTTTGAGTCTCAGACTGGATAGTCACAATTGCAACAGGGTCTCCCTGTGTCATATCTGTCAACAGGTGATATCCTCTAACTTGGGCAGCTATATCTTTTTCGCAGGAATATGGCATTTTCTTAAGGTCTGAGCCTACCATGCCTAGGCCGCTGAATATGAGTCCTGCAGCGTCAGATCTAAGCACACCGACTATGCCCGTATACATGACGACAAGTTCCTTGCTTAGCATATCCTCTACCTTCCTGTCAGGCGCGCCATATTCGAATGATGCCATCACTTTATCCATGTCTATGTCCTCATGCTGGACGACAAACAGCGCTTTTTGCGGAAGCTTGTCTTCTGCAGTATCTACTAGCATAGAAATATCCTCATTTACCCTTATTGATCTCATTTAAATCCCTCCGAATCGTAAGACAGAGAAATATATTATATTTAAGGCTAACTATTCGCCCATCATACCGCGGAGCTGCGGCATCCTCTTCATCATCTTCTCCATGCCTTTCCCGCCCTTCATCATCTTCATGAGCTTCTTGCTCTGTGCATATTGCTTGAGCAATTCACGGACTTCTTTTATAGGGATACCTGAGCCTTTCGATATCCTTTCCATCCTGCTACCTGAAATTATTTCAGGATCCTCTAGTTCAGACTTTGTGCATGAATCCATGATATATCTCCACCCTTCAAGCTTCTCCTGCTGGACTTCAAGGGCTTCCTTCGGTATCTTCAGCTGGCCCAGTCCTGGGACGAGTTCCATTATCTTGGATAATGGGCCCATCTTCTTCATGGCCTGCATCTGCTCGTACAAATCCAGGAGGGAGAACTCGCCCTTCAATAATTTCCTCTCAAGGTCCTTTGCCTGATCCTCAGTTATAGCTTCCTTGGCTTTCTCAAGGAGAGCGTTTATGTCGCCCATGCCAAGCAGGCGGGAGACAAAGCCTTTTGGGTTGAACTCCTCTAGTTCATCTATCTTCTCTCCGACACCGATGAATTTCACAGGAGCGCCAGTGACTGCGCACGCAGAAAGCGCGCCGCCGCCTTTTGCTGTTCCCTCCATCTTAGTCACAATGACACCAGTCACTCCGCATGTGTCATGGAAGGTCTTTGCCTGCCTCTCTGCAGCCTGTCCGATGTCTGCGCTTATGACCAATAATCTCTCATCAGCATTCACAAGCTTGTTTATCTTGTTCAGTTCCTCGATGAGCTCGTCAGACAACGCGTCACGGCCAGCAGTATCGACTATGACAACATCGAATTCTTTCAGTTTCTCTTCAAACTTCTTGTATATCTTGACAGGGTCTTTCTCATTCTCATCCCCGAAAGCCGCAACACCGAGCTGGCCGGCAAGCTGCTGCATCTGCTTGTATGCTGCCGGCCTCCACACGTCCAATTGGATCATCGCGATCCTGCCAGCCCTCTTTGAGAAGAATTTTGCCAGCTTTCCGGATGTTGTGGTCTTTCCGCTTCCGAATAATCCTATGAGCATTATCTTATATGGTTTTTTCGTGATCTCGATCTTGTGGCCTTCTCCACCCAGGAATGTGGCCAATTCCTCATAGACGATATTTATCAGGTGCTCTTTTTTCGTGAGCCCTGGAGGGAGCTTTTCTTCAACAGCCCTTTTCTTTATCTTGTTAGACAGATCAAATACAAGCTTCACATTCACGTCAGACTGCAAAAGCGCGCGCTGGATGTCCTTTATCAGCTCGTTTATCAGCTTCTCATCTACAAAGAGGGAGTTCGCTATCTTCTCCAGTGTCTTTTTCAGGGATTCGCCGAGGTTTTCCAGGACCATTGATTCCTCAAAATCAGGCCATTCTTATAAAGCTTATTAATAACATGTATCTACCTGAAACACATGGCTGCAGATGTCATGGGTTATTTGAAGGCGGCAACAGATAGCAGGTTTGCCCAGGAGTTCCTTTCGGCAATGGAACTTCCGGAAGGGGCAAGCAGGATTGTCTATGATCCGGACAATGAGAGGCTGTTAGCATATCTCGCTCAGCTTTCCAGGGACGGGAGCTTGACTGAGCCAGATCTATCCAGCTTGATTAAAGATATAACTGAGACAAGAGCACCCTCTTTCCAGACTTACCTCCCGCGCTCTTTATTGGGTAAAGGCCTGTCTTCCCCTATTTTTGTTTCAGACGGAGCCTTCATCGACTATGACTCTTTCCAGGTGTTCAAGTCTGCGCTGGAAGACCATGAAGGCCAGCATACTAAAGATGCAAGAGACGGGATATTGCTTGGAGACCTACTTCTGGATTATTCCACTATAAGGTATATCAGCGAAAGGACAGAGGCAGGGATATTTGAGGTCCGGGCATATATGAACCAACTCAAGAGAGCCTATTCTCATGGCCTGAGATATACAAAATATTTTAAGGCCATGTGGAATGAATTCCTTGAATTCTCTTTTTATTTCTCTGATCCTTCCTGCCAGCCTATGTCTGATATTGAAAAATGCGCTGTCGACCTCACTGTTGCCTCCTGCAATGCGTTCAAGAGGGCATATGCAGCGCACGATTGAGTGGACATTTTTGTCTTCAACTGTTAAACCTTATAAATAACCTTTCATAACTCTGCATATGGCAGCAGGTTCTGAGGATTTTGCCAGGGCGTCAAGGAATCCGGGATTTGTCCAGGAATTCCTGCAGGAGATTGCGCTTCCGGAAGGAGCAAGCAGGATCATCTATGATCCGGATGGCAAAGAGATACTTGCGTATTTCTCGGAGTACCATGAAAAAGGGCTATTGCATGAATCAGAATTCGCATCATTGAAAAAAGATGTGGAAAAGACCTCAAATCTAAAAGATACCAGCCTGTCTTTCCAGACATACCTGCCCAGGCAGCTTCTAGGGACAGGGACATGCTCGCCTATATTTGTATCACGCAGCGCTTTCCTGAACAACAGCACATTGCCTTTTTTTGAGTCTGCGCTAGTGGATCATGAAGGCCAGCACACAAAGGATGCCAGGGACGGAATCATGCTTGAGGGCGAGCTCCTAGACCACTCAAATATTGACAGCATAGGCAGGAGGACTGAAGAATATATCTTTGAAGTCCGTGGCTATATGGCGCAGATCAGCAAAGCCAAGCTGCATGGCCTGCAGAATACACCCTATTACCACCTTAGATGGAATACATTCATGAACCTATATCAGTCCCTTCAATTTCTTGCAGATTTTCCTGTCTCTCGATTTGATGCATATGCCATGCAGGTTACTATCAATTATTGCGCCATGTTCAGGATAAGGAATGCGGTCTGGGCATAAGCTGCAGGCAGGGCTGTCCTAGCCAGTGTCCTGTGGATAAATACTTCTTCAGGTCTCTTCCCAGATTCATTCGACTATCATTAGCCAGATTTCCAAATCGCCAACTTTAAATAATCCTCAAATATCAATAAACCTGTGAGGGTAGGGTATCTCGTATTGCTAATGCTAGTCATATCTTGCGTAAGCGCTCTTGATATAGGGACCAGCCCTTCTATCATGCATTTTTCTAAGATGCTGAAAGGAGGGTATGCTGAGCAGTCTGTCCTTATCACGACAAGCTCTTCTGAGAGGATTGTGGCGCATCTCACAGCAGAGGGTGACATCAGGGAGTGGGTGAACTATTCAGCGAATTCTACATTTGTCTTCTCAAAATCAGAGCCTTATGGCTTTGTCATGGTTCTGCAGCCTCCTGAAGATACGATGACCGGAAACTACACAGGTGTCATCAAGATAACTACAGACCAGCTCGCAAGCGTCACTTCCGGAGCAGGCTCGTCTGTAGTCGCCCAGATAATGATCCTAGTCTATGTTGAAGTCATCGGAGAGGAAGTGATAGAATGCAGGGCAGGCGCGATATCTGCATCGACAGCTGAGATCGGGAGCCCGTTCACAGTCAGGGCGACAGTGCACAATGACGGCAATGTCAGGCTCAGGCCGACAATATCTGTCGATGTCTATGACCAGTACAAGACAAAGATTGTCCTGACCAGGACTGTCATCGGCAATGAGATCCTGCCGACCAGAAGCCTGTCTATAGCGAAGGATGTCTCAGGGACTCTTGAGGAGGGCCAGTATTTTGCAGAGATCTTTGTCAGGGAATGCGGGATATCCCAGACTGTGACTTTTGATATTGTAGAGAAGGGAGCTATCTCAGACTCTGGTGTCCTCGTCGGGATCAAGACAAACCCTAAATCGAATGTAGGAGAGCTTTTGCCTCTCGCTCCTTTATTCAGGAATGACGGCCCGAGGAAAGTCGTCGCAAAATTCAGGGGCGAAGTGAAAGACATGAAATCAGGCAAGATAATTGCTGCTATAGAGTCAGACAGCCTTGAGGTGAACCCAGGCTCTACAATGGAATTCCCTATGACAATCTCGCTTCCGAAAGCAGGCGAGTACCAGATCTCCGGCCGCGTCGTCTACAACAATAAGATAACTTTTGAGGAGAGAAGCATTGTCGTTGAAGTCGAAGGAGGAAATCCTGGCTTCGAGATGCCTCCGATACTCTATTTCTTCGTCTATATCATAATAGGGCTGTTGATAATGATACTTATAGGGAAGATAAGGAAAGCGAAAAAGAATAGGCGGAAATAGGCTTATCTCAATGGTTCAACTGACGTAAGCACTGCGCGCAATATTTCTCCTACATATTGTGGGCTGTATACTTCCTGAA
>JAAXVZ010000116.1 GCA_013335235.1 Nanobdellota archaeon
AGAGCATTGCTAATTATTAATTACAAAACAATATAGATTTGTTTAAATGATAACTATTACACCACTAAAGAATAGTTAAAATTTATATATAACATTAAACCCCTACAAGAGAGAATGGATCCAAAACTAGACGATATTATCAAAAAAGAAATCACCCGAAGAACTCAGCTTGCCGAAGAAAGCCCTGAAAGGATAAATACTGAAAAGGCGTTAACAGTATATAAAACAATAGGCGAGATTTTAGAACAAGAATCTGCATTCACAGAACTAGTAGGCAGACATCAAAAATTAATAGGATTTCTTTTATCAGATATCTACCAAGAAGTGCCATTGGCTGCAAGAATATCAAACATCTATCACGAGGATGCTGATCTTTTTGCATTTAAGACAAAATACGATGGTATCCACGACATTTTAAGGGAAGAAGCAAGAGCAAACAGACCTGTGCTGCTTCAAAGATACATTAAGCAAAAAGCAGAAAAATTAGATTCTGAAAGGACACTAGCAAAGACACCACCTCTTCCAACTCCAAGTAGCACTCCAAAACCTGCTGCTATCGCTACAGTTCCAGCTCCAACTGTTTTGAGACTTGATGATCTTCAAAAAGAGAATGTCCCTATACCATTGCCGGGTTCTGATGGAAAAGTGACTGTCACCATGACCGACTCAAATAAGCCATTGATACTCCAAGGAGAGGTAGCACCTGGATACCTGCTATGGTTCATGGGATTAGACAAAGGTGTAGATATTGGAAGGAATACTAACCTTAGGGAATACCGTGATTGGGGAAGGATTGCCCCGGAGCAAGGGACTACCGGTCTTGACAGCTTCTTCACTTTGTTGCGAAATAGTGGTAGGATGGTTGAAAGATTGATGGTTGGTGAAAGAACAAGGCCCACGCAATATTTCCCGACAGGTCATGTCGAATTTTATCCTGATTTCAAGGAAGGTCCAAATTCAAATACTTTGCTTATGCCTTATGGTTCAGGGATAGACGGGAAAATTGCACCGCTTGGCATCATAGCAGACAGATGCGGAGTTAGGGCATTTATCAGTTACACTAATCTCCGCCATCCTGCAGACAATATGTATTTTGGCCCAGGCCTCCAATTAAATTATCCGCTATTATTGTTAGAAGAGCAGAAATATGTGGCTGCAGGCATAAAATCAAAAGTGACATCTCGCAAATTCGCAGGTCTTGCTGCCATAGAAGTCCCTGATGGGACAAGGCTAGCAATCCTTGAGCCGAATGAGGACATCATAATACCTGACCATACCCAAGTTGTAGCTATGACAGACAATATCAAGATGGAATTGAGAGGCTTCGGCATAAAAACAATAGCAGAGGCTGCAGGAATTGCAACAGGTGCTATGGCTTTCAATAATTATATCCCGCATATGTCTGAACACACACTTATCTCAATGCTTATCGGAGGGATTGGAGGGGCATATATCGGAACCAGGATTGCAGGTGAAATGACAGATAGTACAGGGAAAAGGGTCGCTGGACTTCTTGCAGGAGCCACTGCAGGAACTGCTCTTGGATTTGGATTATCTATTTACCCTATGTATACCCAGGCAGCTGTTGCAGGGCTTGTCAGCCTCGCAGGTGCTGACCAGATAGCAAAAAATTATCCCCTAAAGCAGAGGTTGGTGGTTGATTCAATCTTCTTGCTTCTTGGCGCTAGCGCAGGAGGAGTATTCGGACAAAGCTTCGTCGATCCTGCATTCAAGATATTGACTGGCGCTGCAACAGGAGATTACGCTGCCAGGATTATTACTGCAATTGCCAGCGACCCTGGCAATAGGGAAATTGGAGACAGGCTGCTAAGCGCGGCATATTTAGATAGTACAGACATGACAGAACTGGTCCTTCACAATAAGTCCGGAAGAAGAGCATATGCGGCCATATACAATCCTCAAATGAAAAATCCAGAACCTGCTATTCTAACTGCTTAAACCTTAGAGTTTAATTATATTTTTCTGTTTTTTTGCACGGAAGTATTTAACTGAAGATCTGTGAACTAATGCAACACTTGTGACCTGAATAACAAATAACATCTTATTACGATATTGTCATAACTAATCAATAGTAACCTTTAAATATAGTACTAGTTGTCGTCAGCCTTGAGGGAGACCTACTGCAAAAAAGCAAACAATAACATTTAAATATAAAATGTAGTAACCCTAAAGTAATAAATTTAACAAAAAATTAAACAAGGTGAAAAAACATATGACTCAAGGCCTTCAACCTGACCCAGCAGCAAATGAAATACAACCAGCAGGCTATAACCTCCCTAACAGGACAAGCTCTACCGGCGCTCCAGCAGTGACAATAACAAAGGAACAGCAAAAAGCAACTCTTGCTACTCTTGAGCAAAAACAGGAATATGTCAGGAGAGCGATTGTCGCTGTCGATTCCATGAGGACTACGTCAATAGATGTCCAGCTGGACTGGGCAAGGCAAGCGAGAAAATTGATATTTGACTATCTTAAAGAGGCATACACAGTAATAGATGATGTAAAAAAGCTTGAGACTACTTTTCCAGAGATAGCAAAGCTGGGCATAACAAGCCTAGGTGCAATGCTGCCTGCATTCAACCCTGCATGGTATACTGATGAAGGAGACTATCTCCCGCAGACAGGCAAACCAAAGAAAGGGGAAGTTAGAGAGGATGTTGTCCAAAAAACATTTGATTTGCTATCCACTTTTATGACCTCTGAGAAGGTTGATCTTCCAGGAGGGTTAGAGAGAACATTATCTGCACTTGACTTTGTCAATGCAATCGCTCTCGAGAAAGCAAGGAAGACTGTTGCAGATGGTGCAGACATTGAAGTGAAAGCATATGGAACACTTGTCCCGACCAGGGATCTTGATGCGATATTCACCCTATGGGAAGTCGCTGCCAAGGGAACTGTAAACTATGATCTTAGCCGAAATGGAGAAACACTTTATGATACAAAACTTAGAGTGGAAGGCTATAAGACTAAATTTGTAGAGGGTTTTGCCAATCTTCTTAAGACAATAACCTTCGGCAAATCAGGGGACATTGCAGCAACTGACTTGGTCAGTGTCGTCCAAGAGCAGGTCAAGAATATGGATCCAAGCAACCCCTGGATCAAACAGATGAAAGACTCCAACAAGGAAACAATAACGCATTCCTTGGCAGAAGAACTGACTGCATTGAGCCACCCATATATATTCATGCTGCACCTGACTCAGCCCATCGCAATACAGAGGCTGATGGTAAAGATCAATGAGATCAACCAGGAAGCCCAGACCCTCGCAAGCAAGATTGCACAAGAGAGGATGTATGATGCCTTGCCTGAGACAGAAACCCAAAAGGGGCAGCTGAATTCAAAGCACGCTGAGCAGCTTTCTGCAAGGCAAGAAAAGCTGGCAAAGAGGAAGACACCTGGTGTCGATTATGCCCAATCTGCAATACCCTCCTCAGTCAAGTTTTTTGAATTGATGGACCAGATAGGAGATATGGGATGGGCTAGGGCTGTCGAAGCGAAGAACAGAGCATACCAGTTCCTTGGCCAGGAATACATGGGAATGCATGCGCTTGTGGAAGAGACATATGGAACACTAGTCAGAGTGAGAGAGTTGTACAATGCGGTCCTACAGGCAAACGAAATCCCATCAAAGGTGACAGACATAGGCTCTCAGTACGGAGCTCAAAAAGCAACGCTGAGACTGCTTCAGTCAGGGATAGAGCAGATGGTAAAGATAGTCCGTGACGCTCCGGATCATCCAGTAGAAGAAGGCAAAGTATTGATTGCAAACACTGTGAGCCCGTTTGCTGTTGCAGCTCTGCCGTATATTACAGAGGGTGACCAAAATATAATCGAGACTCTTGCTGCCAAGGGAGTGACTCCACAGAAATACCTGACAGGATCTAATACACCTCCTGCTGCATTGACTAGTGGATGAATCTAAAATATTTTTTTATTATTTATTGCCTATTTTCCCAGTTAAGGATGCAAGATGAACTATAATCACGATAGGTTACTGTGCAAGATTGCAAGCAATCTTTCTGTACTGCAAGGAATAAATTTATCCGTGATTTCTGTTGCCGGGCTCCCTTCAAAAATCGCTGAGAACCTAAATGAGGGATATTCAAAAGCATTATATGATTGGCATGACGGCATACCTCTCTGGATTGCGCATATGAAATGTGCAGGATCTCCTAACCTTGATACTATGCTTGAAAATCTGGAAAAGCATTACAATGCAATCCATATGATTTATTTATCATCCACAAATGACCGGGTCGCTGATCGTGAACACTACAGATTGCTAGCAAGGCCAAGTTATGTGGGTGTCTACGCCAGTACTATGAAGGGAGAAGTTATCACAGATGTAGCTCCGTTAGCTAAGGAACTTAGATCCTCTGTCGATCGCCTGATAGCAGAAGACAGATCAATAGAGACAGTGCTAATGGACTATATTACCAGGATGGACACACTTATGGGTTACTCTGCTGAGCTTGAAGCCTCTCTTGAAGGCAGACCTCTTGATGCCAGTAAACTAGACGGATGGAGCAAAGAAAGGCAGAAAGTAGTTGAAAAAGCAAAAAAAGAATTCCAGGCAGCAACAGATAGGAAAGAGAAAGTGAAGTTACACGCAAGTAACTTTAAGAAAGCATATTCCAGCCTTGCGACAGCAATAACAGACTATATTATTGTAACACGAAGGGTCACTGATGAAGTAATGACTACACGTGCAAATGTATTCAATGACGTTGCAGACCATGTTGACAAGGCAACATCAAACCTAGTTGAAAAATTTGCAGGCGGTGTAGATGTATCTGAAGTGCTGCCACCTGGTGAGCTGATTCCAGTATATTTTAAAGAAGGAATATCCTTAATAGGCCGTTATGGGACAACATTAAAGAATGTCAGCCAAGCTGCGCTCAGAAAAGCTTATGAGAGAATAAAGTATAACGATCCTTTCCAGGCAGCTTTCCAGGCAGCTGCCAAGAGTTTTGAAGACAGCCGAGAAGAGGATAGCGCAATGGCTGAGATGACCATGATTGAAGCCATCCGCCAGGCGATGGACGAAGAGTTGGCGCGCGACGAGCGTGTGGTCGTGATGGGCGAAGACGTGGGCGTGCGCGGCGGCGTGTTTCGCGCCACGGTTGGTCTGC
>JAAXVZ010000117.1 GCA_013335235.1 Nanobdellota archaeon
GGGCAAATAGATGGTCCTGCTGGAGTAGAAGGTGTTTTAGACGGGACAATTGATCAAAAAATGTTTCCAGAGATCAGACGAGCAGTAAGTGGCGGATATTATGGTTCAATTGAGGATGCACCAGGTTACTTGCCTGTATATTATCAGAGATAATTTGCTTTTTTTAATTACATAAACCTATCATTCGCCTGCGTCAACACCTGCGCACCCCTATAATGAATATTCTCCGCATACATCAAGCTCATGCTCATCCTGTCAATCCTCATGAGGAGTGCGTCTTTCAGCCTTGAGTAATAATCATCGATATCTACATATTCAGACACAATCCTTGCCCATGGTGAGATTCTCGGGTTGATCAGATCTCTTGCACGGTTTTTCTTTAGATAGCTGTCAAATGGACCTGCGGATAGTACCTTCTCTATCTCTTCTGTCATTATTGTATCCAGTTCATGGACAGGATTTTTCTGTTTGTTCTCCACGAATTTTGGGAGGAACCCTTTTCTTTGAAGGGTATAAGGTAATAATGCTCGGGATGATCTTCCTACTCCTTCGTACATAGGATGGGTTGCTGCTACAAAAGACATAGTCCATGAGGCAAGCATATATGTGCCAAATAGATTATGGCAATCTTTGGTAAGAACGTCATATTTGCTCTGCAACGGAGCGTAAATCTCCTCCAAATCAGTTGAGGCAGGAGATATGAAAAACAACCAGTCCCCTCTTATAGAAGTGAATGAAAGTGGATAGTCTTGCCTAAATTCACCAGGTTTTGCGTTGCCCAGCAGTTCTTGCGCTTCTGGGCGCTCTATCGCATATCTTTTTGTAACACTAAGATCCCACCCCTCCATAGCTATCTTATGGATGCTTTTTATGGCTGATGTGAGTTTGTGGGTCTTTGCAATGGCAGGGAGCTCGTTATACATCGTATCCAGATTGAGCAACCTTTTATCGAGACAGGGCATGACATCGGCCATAATCCTGGGAGAGGTTATCTATTAATAAATATTTACTTTGAAGTGGTAAATAAAAGGAATCAAGGCAGCCAAGTCTTGTTGTTCTTCAACTTGTCAGGCAAATAGTTGCTCATGACGAAATTCAGCCCGTGCTGCGCCAAGGCCTGCTGCTCTGCCCTCTTCTTCATCTTGGTCATCTCGATCAGGGCTTTTTCCCAGAGCTTGTAGTGCTTCACGAACGGGTCGTTCTTTATGCCGTCCTTGATCCTCTTGATGTCAATCTCCTTCAATGGATGTGTAGGCAGCTTATAGTCGATGATATCCTGAGGAGTTATACCGAAGAATGTGGCCTGTGGCACGCAGAAGTACTTGTTTATATGAGCTGCATTTCCGCTGCCAACTTTCAGTGTCCTGTAGATGTTCAGGAATCCGTAAGGGTCACCGTCTGTAAAAACATAGACAGGCAGTTTCTTATCATCTGCAAGCCTCCTGATGAACCTTCTGCAAGCTCTTGTCGGGACTCCTCCCATAGATATCAGTATGCAGTTCGCCTGCTTCCAATATGTGTGCTTGACAAGCCTCTGGAACATACCTGCTGTCTCTATTGCCAGGATAAACTTTGCATTTGTCTCGAACTTCAGGTGCTCGACAGTGATAGGGATGGAATATGCGCCAGACCCGAACTTTGTGCAGTCTATCCTGAGCTCTTTCCCTGTCTCTGAGTCAATGTCTATTACAACGAGCTTGCCTGCGATATCCCCACCTTTCTCTTCAGGGATGAATCCAAGCTGCTCCCTGTTCACCATGAACATGGCTTCTACATCATCCATGACAGTATCTGACTCGACCTGCTCATGGAAGCGTGCCTCGCCCCAGTTCTTGCTCACGTAATACGTTTCCCTCTTTGTCGCGATATCATCTGTCTCCACAAGGACTTTTGACAGCGCCATCATCTTGAGGGTCTGGGCAAATGTCTTAACTGTCGACGCTGTGAGTGTACGCGACTTGAATTTGTTGTCCAGCTCGAAGTAGCCTATCTTATCATCATAGGTGACGTTGGAAAGGCTTCGCAGTGGCATCGACACTTCAGGCTTCTCCTCTTTTATTATCTCATCATATATGTTTCCTGAAATCCTTTTTATCTTGTCCGGGACTGTCTCTTCTGCCATTTTAAAGCTCCTCCTCTGAACTCTCTTCATCATCCTCGGAGCCTTTCTTCTCCTCGTCAAAGTCGTAGTCATCCACGTCTGAATCCTCTCTCTTCAATTTAGGGCCATAATCACGTTTCAGGTCCTCTAGATCCTCCTTCTTGACAGACCTTGTCTTCTCAAGGACGACTCTCAGATGCTCTTCCAGCCTAGTCTTTTCCGCCGGGTCCAGTTTCAATATCTCCTGCAGCGCATCGCTTACATGTGTCAAGTATTTTGAGATATAATCAACTTTGTTCAGCTCGTGCGAGAGCCTTTTCTTCTTATTTAGATATTTGCCTAGCTCGCGCCCGACTTCCTGCAAAGCCAGTTTTATCTCCTTGATAATCTCAGGATAATGTGCTATTGCCTCTTTTGCTTCTGATGTGAACGGCACCCATACAGATGCCATGTGTATCTGGAGGACGCAGCCGCCTATTGGCACACTGCCCTGGCTCTGCTTCAGGCCATATGATCTCCAATTTGTTGTTGCAATGGATTTTGTGACAGCGCATGCCCCCTGCTGATAGAGCAAAGGCACCCTGTTGGCGAACCTTAATATCTCTATCGGCTTATCTTCAGGCAGGTTTCCGCCATAAGCGATTGCCGCCTCTATTATGAAGGGATTGCCGCTGTAGACTACAGGCGGCCTTGTGCATGATGCGTAGAACTCAGCGTTGATCTCTTTTTTCAGGCCTTTTTCTATAAGATCTTTTCCGATCGGAGAGATGCAGTCAGTCGGAGGGTTCATTATCTTAGTTTTCTTTATCCCTTCCATTATCTTCTCTGCCATCTCCCTGCTTATCTTATCAGGAGGTGTGCTTGGGAGGACCGCGGAATTCTCGCAGATCTCTTTTGCTGTCCCTGCGCCAACTCTTGAAAACTCGTTTGTCAAAAAGGACTGCAGGGTCCTGTATTCAGTGTGCTCAAGCATCTTCATGAGCCTTCCGAGCTCGACTCCATAAGGATGCGGCATTATCTCTTTTGGCTGCTTCGGCATCTCCTCAGTTGCGCGGACAAACATTATCTGGCTCCCTTGCGGAGGCTGGTATATCAATGTCACGTGAGGATTGATGATCGCTGTCTGTTTCAGATACTCGTCGACAGACTGGCTTCCTTTCAGGTACTGGCCTTCAAGGTCGATCTCAACTCTTGTTCCATGTTCCTTGTGCCAGTCAATCTCTTTTTCAGATATGACAAGCGGCTGGTTAGTTGTAGTATCAAGCTTCAGGTCTATTTCATATGCAGGGTAGCTAGGTCCTATCCTTGAAGTTATCTTCGCTGGCCTTCCTGTAGTCAATTGGCCGTACATGACTGAAGCGGATATCCCTATTCCCTGCTGCCCTCTTGACTGCTTCAGCCTATGGAACTTGCTTCCATAGAGGAGCTTTGCGAATATCTTCGGTATCTGCTGCTTCACGATCCCTGGGCCATTGTCTTCTATGACAATCCTGAATCTTTCGTTTCCCATGTCTATTATCTCGACTATGATTTCAGGCAGCATGCTGGCTTCTTCGCAGGCATCAAGGGAGTTGTCAACAGCCTCTTTTACAGTCGTCAAAAGTGCTTTTTTCTTATTGTCGAACCCCAGGAGATGGCGGTTCTTCTCGAAAAACTCTGCAATCGATATCTCTCGCTGCTTTTTCGCGAGCTCTAGTGCTATTGGCTTTTTATCGTCGTTAGAATCAGGTGTTAGCTTCTGTTGCATATTACCTTTGAAAAAGGAGGGGTTTTTAAAATCTGCGTTTTGTGAAAATATCCAAGGAAGATATTTTATATTATGAACAATTTTCAGATAGTATATGTTGCCAGAAGTAAAGAATTTTCTCAGAAGCAAGGAAACGTTATTGACAATCAAGCATCAAGGGAGGAAACAGCCAGGATTATCTTACACAGATTATTATTCTGTAATCTCAAATGCCTTCACATACATCTGTTTCCAGATATTGAGGCACTTCCCGTGCGGTGAAATGAAGAATTCATTATATCGCCTCTTCGGAGTCAAGATAGGAAAAGAAGTATTGATTGGTGTAGATGTGATGATAGACCCCTTCTATCCAAGCCAAATCAGCATAATGGACGGAGCGGCGATCGGGTGGGGTGCAAGGATACTTGCCCATGAATCCACGATGACGCATTTTAGGATAGGGAAAGTGACAATCGGGAAAAAATCCATGGTAGGGTCTTTCTCTACAGTCAGGTCAGGCATTACTATCGGAAATAACGCAACTATCGCAATGTGCTCATTTGTCAATAAGGATGTACCGGATAATGGGTTTGTTGGAGGGGTCCCAGCAAGAGGTATAGTTAAACACAAAGCCTAACATGATTCGCCTCTTCAGAAATTTTTCTTTAGGAAATCAACTATCATTCTGTAGGATATAATCCTATGGATTGGGTTTTCCCAGTAATGCGATGCGTTCTTGATTATTTCAAGATTGCAGTCCCTGATACTTGCTGCAAGTTTCCTAACCTCTTCAGTTTCGACGATACGATCATGGTCTCCATGGATTATTAGGCAGGGGATGGCTAATTTTTTTGCAGCATCATTGATATCATACCTTCTGAAATCGTCCATGAAAGAAAAATTGAGTTTTTTTTGAGTGAAAGGATTAATCGATTGGACATTAGCGAATCCTTTTATTTTCCAATCTTCAAATCCCTTATCTTTTAGGATGCGCCTGAATGTCTTTTTTGGATCTACAAGCGGAGACACGCCAACATAGAGATTGATTCTTGAATCCATTGATGATTGAACAGCTCCGGCAAGGCCGCCCATGCTAAACCCGATGATTGCTAATCTCTGCTGGCCATTTTGCTTTTTTTCGTGCATGCAATCTATGGCCTCGCCAAGGTCTCGGATCTCTTTTGTCAGGGTCATGCTTTCAAACTTGCCTTCAGAGCAGCCATTGCCGGAAAAATCAAAGGTCAGAACCGCAATATCCTGCCGGCATATCATCAGGGGCAATAATTGATACCATTCCTTGCTCGTATTGAATCCGTGGCAG
>JAAXVZ010000118.1 GCA_013335235.1 Nanobdellota archaeon
TCTGAACTGATATGGGTAGACATAGTGAAAAAAGCTAGAGGAAAAGTAAAGTATGTAGATTTGCATAAGGCCCTCGGGCTTACACAGACATTGACTGATAGAATCCTGGCCGAGCACACCACTAGGACATATAATGACCTTAAACTTTACTCAAGGCTAGTCCCTATGGATGAGCTACTAGATGAATCAGTCCCTCTCTGGACATTGATCAGGGAAGCGATAGAAAAAAGGACAGAAGAAGGCAAGAGCACAGCGGAGATTGCCTCTGAGGCAGGTTTATCTGTCTGTCATATCCGGAACTTCAAAAGAGCATTCAGGGAAAATAAGGGCGATCTTTTCGATGCCCTCACAATCCTGTTCCCTGAATTCACGACAAATGATTATAAAGAAATCAGTTCAATCCTTGATGCGAGGATCGCTTATATCTCAGAAATGGCTGAAGGAACCACATACTCTGACCGGGTCAGCAGGGTAAAATATGGTCTTGACGGTGCAACAAAGATATTCAAAGTATATTCACACGAAGATGAGGCAAGGCTTGAGATCGATGTTGCAAGGAGAACCAGGACAAATCAAAGGAACCCATATGTCCCGATGCCAGAGTCTGAGCCGATACCATATAAAGGGAAATATCTTGTATTGTGGGAGGATTATGGCCCTTCAAAACTCATGGATAGCAGGCTTGCGGCAGCTGAAAACACAAGATACCTGAGGTTCGAGCAATTCTTTGACATAAAGCAGTTCACCCAACGCCAGAAGAACATGCATATGGAAAGCGGGCTTCTTAAGACCATTTATGCATTGGCGCTATTCCACTCGACAAACAAGGACACCTCATGGCTTCCTGAATCCGCAAGCAAGGTCCCGACATTCAGGGAATACAATGAGATGATAGCTGTGGCAGAGAGGGCACTAGTGCATGAAAAAGACTTAAGGGCACTTCTTCCGAGAAGGGCAGAGTATGACAGCGCCCTGAAGTATTTTGCAGAAGCTATCTCCAAGACACCTGATGTTGGCATACATGGGGATATCAAGCCAGACAACACACTCCAGCTGAAAAATGGGACAGTTGCGCTCTGCGATTTTGGCTGCTTCAGGAGCGCATCTCCTTTAATAGACCTGGCAATGCTGTTTGCAAGCTTTGATGCAATGAAATACGGTCGGGATCAGATGCGCATGTTTGTCGATGCATATGAGTTCTTCAGGCAAGAAGAGGACTGCGCACTTGGTTACGCAACCAATATCTTCGGCCCGATAGATAAATACGAAGCGTCCTGGCAGGGCACAAAAGTGATGGCTCTCAGGATGGCGACAAAGCCAGCTCTCCTAGCTTACATGAAAGAAAGGCCGTTTGAAGGCAGATCAGACCTTATCATAACAAGCAACCTATCTCAGGCGCAATATGTCCACTAGGTGAGGATTATCCCTATCGCGGCACTGCTGCAAAGGTAGGATAATCTTATGATCTCACATAGATAATAGCTGAGTATCCCTCCTTTTGATTCAACCATAACCAGGCCTTCATGATGGAATGCATCATTTAGCTCCCGAGTATTCTTTGTTACAATGTTAAGGTCTTTCCCTTGCAACCCTTTGACAATCTCAGCAAATGATCTTGATATATCTGCGATCAGCTCGACCTGCCTAGCTTCGGCCAGCTTATCTTTGCTATCTTCATATAGATGCAAAAAGCTGTGCGCGAGCAGGTCAGAATATGTCAGAAGCTGGGTATATGTAAGCTGAATGGCATTCTGGCGTGTCATCATGCGCAAGCAGTAATTATGATACCTGTCTACAGAATGCACCCGTTCCCGCACAATCGCCAGATGCGCAAGGTTTTTTTTGCTCATATCATCTGTCAATATTGAGAACAGCTCTTTGATGATGAATAGTATCCTATGCAGTATCACTTCCAGGTTTTCGTCTATCGGTTCAGATATGTTCTCTATATGGCATGACTCTGGGCTAGTTCCAGTTATCTCATAGCCGATAAGGAACTGCCTTATCGCTGTGCTGACTTCTTCAAGGGTTTTTTCTTTTTTATATTTCACCAAAATATTGTCATACCCTAACCTATAGAGGTTCCTCAATATCACCTTGATGTGCTTCTCATGGTTTGAGTCTAATAGCACTTCTGTGCTCTTCTTCTCCTTCCTCGTTTCCTGGAGACTTATCTTCAATGTATTTTCTTTTTCTTCGACATTGACTTCACTTCCAGGCATGAGGTTGTTTCTCTTGACCCATTTGCTGGGCATGGATAATGTGAGCGTGCTGGTGCCTTGGCGGATAAGGTTGCGTTTCATGAAACTCAATAATACGCTTCTATTTATATTTTTTTTGAAAAAAGAATATTCTAACTATTCATTATTTTTATTAATATTTCCTTTGTTTCTACTTATTAGTTGTAATATTATAAAAACAAGGAGTGATCATCATGACAAAAAGTGATTCTGTATTGCAGTTGGACACACCATATAGGCCAGTGAATATGGTTCAATTTCCGGAAGGTAGGGTTGCAGACTACTTCAGAAAAGAGTTTCATCCCAGCTATCTTGAGAAGTTTGCGCCTGGTGAAAGAGGGGCAATACCTTTTGATACAGTGTATTGGCCAGTGCTAAACGAGGGACACCACTTGATCCATTCATTCAACAGGCCGCGTGTCAGGAGTGAGAGATATGATCAAATGAGGAAAGATTTAGACGGCTTGACAGCCCTGCAAGTTTATGAAGGTGTAAATGCTGTCTTCACCTATACCTTTGGCGTAGCCCCTTTTGATGCATCAACATGGGACAATCCCTTTCCTGCAGCACGCAGGATATTTGACTTGCTAGATTCAGAAGGGTATGGGCCTTTTGTAGACGCTTTCGCTAAGTATAAGCAAGTCCTGGCAAAAAAAGGGAGGATGTTTACTCTTTCTTCACCAGATGAGATGGAAGAGCTTGTCAAGGAATACTGCGGCGAGGAGGATTATAAGAAATTCTATCCTCAAGGGGCAGACTCAAAAAAGAACACAAACTTTGCCGCTGCCAAGAAAAGATGGAACCAGGTAAGTGATCTTTTTTCAAGCATAGGTGTGCCTGCGCCAATATTGGAAGTACTTGTATCTACTAGCCCTGAAGGAAGCCATGAGTTCCCTTTTGTATTTGATACTTATGTGCCGGAGTTCAATGACATGGTAGCGACAGGACAAGTATCTGAGACAACCTTTAGCAGGTATCGCTCAATTATTGATCCAAAGAAATAGTTTTGGTGAAAAAAATGAAATTTGATAAATTAACTCCAGCACAGTTTTTTTCACCGGAAGGGTACGCGAGGTTTACAACGCATTCAACAAATGTATTTCCGAACCAGAAATCCCTTATGTTGGAAATAGACGGAGCATTCCGTCGTTTCAGGGATACTTATGGTGATATTGCAGAAGCTCTGTCCGCACATACTATCCGAGAGATGAATGTAAACGGGAACATACCTTCTGTTGCATCTTTTGTCTATGCAAACGGTGAGGAGTTCTCTGTTTTTAACCCCAATCTAGAACGGCCAGAGGGGGAAACGTGGCCAGTGTTGTTCCCGCACATCTCACTTTCTGGGATATCTGAACTTGGCTTCAGGGAAAGATCAATTGCGCTTGAAGGAATAGTTGTCAGGGATGGAAAGTTCGAGGGCAGGCAAAAAATAAATTTTGACGATAAGGTCTACTCAGCAAACGCTGTTTTTGCAGCCAACCAGGAGGTCACGGTCTATCCAAGAAACTTAAACCTGATTGTACCAGAAGCATACAAGGATTTGATCCTTGAGGTCGGAACAACCTGGGCAAATTATTTCAGAGGGGGACTCTATGGCTACCAGACTTTGCTGATATATAAAGGAAGAACAGATATCAGATACTCAGATGATCCTGTGCTCTTAGCGTCGCAGGGAACAGGCGATGCACAGCTTGCATTTGGAGAAGGTGCCAGGTATGCGCTGTCATCTGTAGATATGTCCAAGTTGGTACTTCACAGGAATGACCTGTGCGTCTCTCTCTATTCAGGCATCAAGCATTCAAAAGGACATGAGGGGCTTGTATATATAGAAGGGGTCCCTGAAGGAACTATTTTGCTTGTTACAGATCACCCGCAGATTTCGGCAGGATTCGATAAAGTGGTCAGCCAGCATCTGAGCAAATCTGGTCAAGATCAGCCTATTGATTTTAATGGCATCATGGAACTGCCGGTTCCAGTATATGCCTGTGATTGTCTATATAAATGAGGAGGAAAAAATGGCAGGTACACAATTTGTCAATTATTTTACACCAGCAGGATTCAGGAGGCTGGAGAAGCATGGTGTGGAAGTCACTTCACAAGAAGATATGGTTGCAGTAGACCAGAGATTTAGGGCAGCCCACAAGGAACTTGGAGACGCAGCAAGCATTGTTTCAGCACAGGCGATAAAAGGATTCTATCTCCCGGGAACCAGGAGCATTCCTAATGCAACTTTTTTTGTGGAAGAACCTGGAAAGGAAGTAACGCTACTTAACCCAAAAATAGTGGAACGCAATTTTGAAGGACGGATTAATTGTCTTCTTGATGGATTAAGTATACCGGGGATTCAGGTCATAGCGACAGTGGAAAAAGAGATAACCGTGACTGCGGACACGTTCATAAACGGAGACTATAAGGGGATAGTCACTGCAACGTATCCCTATCAGGGAACAATAGCAATGGATATGGCATGCACAGCATTCCCTAGGATAATGGACTCTGTCGTTCCGACAGAATTCAAGGATGCATTGATACAGAACGGACTCTGGGGATATCATGGGTACCGTGGTGGGATATTTGGGGAGCGCACATTTTATCTGCCTGAAGAAAGAGCTGAAGGACAATTGAAAAAAGGGCGCTTACCTATGGATCAGGGAACAACCTATCTTATTCTAAGCGATCCAAAAGCCGAGACATTCCATATGCATAAGACAAAATGTCCAAGCATATACCATAACATCAAGGTACATCATTTCCCTGATGGAGACACTGGTGTAGAAGGTGCGCCTGAAGGGATATATCTATATCTACATGATCTGCCAGAACTAAAGGCTGCGCTTGAAGATAGGGTTGCAGGCCATAAGGCAGAGGAGCACAAGGCAGGAATTGGCCAGAGAGCCATAG
>JAAXVZ010000119.1 GCA_013335235.1 Nanobdellota archaeon
TCAGCGTATAGAGTTTCTCAGGTTCAGGGTATCTGTCTGCAAGCTTTCCGCCAAGGTAATAGCCTAGGCTAAGGGCTGCGAGGGCTGTCGATATTAGCGACGCCCATGTATACATTGTGTTACCATAATATGGGGAGATGACTCTTGTGCCAAGCAGCTCTATTGCCATGACGACTGCACCTGTAACAAACACAGTCAGATTAAGTGAAATTTTATTCATGTCAACCTCGAGCTTGGCTCATCCCTGCCAATTACTTGGCTGCACTTTGTTAGGAGGGCATAGGTGCTAATCTCTCGAGAATATATAAAACTTTGGCTGGGTTTAAATATCCTGGAAAATACCAACCATATATGAAAGCACATTGGGCGATCTTAGCGATATTCCTTATCCAGGGAGGGCTGTTCATCAACTGGGTTGCGAGCGACAGCTCAAACCCCAGCTGGGATGAGGCATGGCATGCGATGATCAGCCTGAACATGTTAAACCAGATGAAGGGAGGCATTCCGACAGCAGACCTGGAGCAGTCAATTCCAATATTCCAGTTCGCTAACAATTATTATTCGCATCTTTACCACCTTCTTTCCATACCCTTCTACACTGCTCTGGGGGAAGGATTTAAGTCAGGCATATACGTTAACCTGTTATTTCTTGCAATGCTTGTATTCTCAGGATATATGATAGGCAAGAAATATTCACCTTTTACCGGTGTGCTGCTTGCCGCAATGCTCTCTGCAGTCCCTCTCAGTGTTTCCCTGATGACAGAGTTCCTCCTTGATTTTCCGCTCTATGCAATGGTATGCCTGGGGTATTATCTATTGATATACAGTGAAAATTTTTCAGAGAGGACATATTCTCTTCTCTTTGGAGCTGCAGTAGGATTTGGGATACTCATCAAGTGGACCTATCCCATCTTCCTTGCGATGCCTATAGCCTTTGCAATAGGTGGGTTTGTGAAAAATAAGGGTTGGGAGACAAGATACTATATGCTTGCGGTTCCATTGATACTGGCTATACTAATAACTCTGTTTGGATATGGCGGGAATATCCAGACAGTTTACAGGCAGAGCATAATGAGCAGGGTGGCGGAGCTGGACCCTGCAATCTCTTTCAGCTATTATGGGCACATGCTGTTCTCATGGCCGACGGTCCTATACATATTATTGCTGGCGCTCTCGCTTGCCATAAAATCAGACAGGAAAACGATTATCTATATCCTCTTTCCATACTTTGTCTTCTCTATTGCACCAAATAAGGATGTCAGGTACATCCTTCCTATATTTGTATTCATCACCCATCATTGTGCATTTTCGCTATCAATGATAAAGATGTCTCCTCTGGTCCGCAGCGGCATGGTCTTTATTTTCCTGGCGATTTTCATATCCTCAATCCCTGACCCGCAGGCAGGGACAGATATAAGCATGATCGCAAATGAGGTCATGGACGGCTCTAGCCTATGCATCGCTTCTGAGAATCCGGATGTCAATGATGTCAATGTTCCGTATATACTGATGCGCTCAGGGAAAAAAATTAAGAAGGTCCTTGGCAATGGCTGCAATCCGTTTGAGTATGATTATACCTTGCTCGGGCCTATTGAAAAGACATGGCGTTCAGGATCATTTGAAAGGACACGGACACAGGTTTCTGGTGAAAAAGGCAGGTTTGATATAGTATATTCCGGCCAAGGCTACGAGCTTTTAAAACTTCGATAGTTTTAAAAAGGACTTATTCTTAATAGGAAAAGGTGATGATAATGAAAACTGATTTTTCTCAATACCTTCAAGATGTGCCAGCTGATAGGACTTTCAAGACTGGTTTCGGTGAGCTTCGGAATGTGCATGAACTGAAATCCTTTTTGCAGGAGAAGGGCGAATCTGTCTATGCTTCATATGCTAATGAAAGCGAGAACCATTTTGCGAATTGGGTTGAGGCAGTTATAGGTGATAAGACCCTTGCAAAAGGGCTTAGGGGATCAAGCTTCTCTGAAGCGCTGCAATTAGTTGAGGACAGGGTCAACTACCTGAAGCTTTCCATGAAGTTCTCTAATGAAAGCGAAGAGCTTTTCACGAACCTTGCAGCATTGTCGCCAGGATTGCCTTTCTCTCCGTCAAGCCACACTTTTTCGACTAACCTTGAGCTTGAAGGGATAGAGTCTATAATATCGCCGATAAAATCTACGCCGCCAAAGGCAACATTCATGCCTTCTTCAGCTGACCCAGAGCAGCAGCTTGCGCAGCTCCAGAGCCTATATCCAGAGACAAAGAAGAAGCGCGGCCTGTTTGCAATGTTTGGTAGATGAACTATAGGCTCAAGCAGGTTCCAGAAGACTTCATAGTCAAGGAGATACCTAAGCTTTCTTTTTCTGAGAAAGGCAATTATACTTATTTTTCAATCGCAAAAAACAGGTGCAACACAGAAGAGGTCATACAGGACCTTGTCACAAGATTTTCTCTGCCAAGGAAATTGTTCTCCTATGCAGGAACAAAAGACAGGAACGCTTCAACCATGCAATATGCATCAGTCCGCTCAAGGATCAGGCCTATCGTGACAGAGCGATATGAAATTAAGATAGTGGGTTGTGGAGACGCACCTATTTCCTTAGGCGATCTTGAAGGGAACGGTTTCGAGATAACTATACGATGTCTAGATTCATTGCCTGAATTCCCTTCTTTTTTCATAAATTATTTTGATGACCAGAGATTCGGGACTAACAATCATCTTATCGGTGAGTGCATTGTGAAAGGCGATTTCAGGAAAGCTTGCGAGCTTTCTCATAGCGATGAAGTTTCTTACCATTTGGCGCAGCATCAGAATGATTTTGTCGGAGGCATGAAGAAACTGCCTTTCAAGATACTGACATTATATGTACATGCTTTCCAGAGCTATCTCTGGAACCTTGTCGCTTGCAGGTTGGTAAGCCAGGAAAATAGTTATCGGGTGCCATATATTCTGGGAGACTTGGTCATGCCAGCTATGCAGCCTGATCCATGCAAGATACCGTTCATCGCTTTTGACACAGAGGCAGAGGGAGATATCGAAAGGCATTATTCAGATATACTGTCTGGATTGAAATTGAGCCAGAGAGATTTTGTCATAAGGAAATTCCCAGAACTGACTTGCCAGGGAGGCGAACGAGACTTGGTCACTTTCCCGAAGGATCTTGTGACTGGCGCACTGGAAGAAGATGATCTGAATCCAGGAAAAAAGAAAGTGAAAGTCTCGTTTGGGTTGGACAAGGGCGCCTATGCGACCATGTTCATAAAATCAGGCATCTACTCCTCTTCAGGAGATAGATAGATCTTGCCTTCTGAGACATAGAATGTCAGGACTTCTGTATCCCCGAAAAGGATTGAGGTCCCATTCATCTCAGCGGCAGATATGATAATAGTCGCAAATTCATCCCCTTTCGCAGAGACCTTAAAGCTATTTTTGAATGTGTTTCCAGATACCACTTTCACTCCGCTCAGGTCTGGGTCAGCACCAACTATTTCGACTTCTTTTGGCAACAGCACTTTAAGATTAAGAGATTGTGTATCAACGCTTGTAGTCACTATTGCTGTTACTGTAACGACACTTTTCGATTCTTTCACAGCTTCAATTTTCAGGTTAAGCGGTGTCCCCTTATTTACATCTACATTTATGGTCTCGCTTGCCATCTTGCATCCAATCACTAGAAACAATAAGAATATCGCAATGGTTTTTCTCATAGGGTATGATAATTGCCTGGGTTTTATATTTTTAACTCCTTTTTGACAGAGTGCCATATATCTTCTATCCCTTGTCTTGCATCGATGCTTGAGAGGAGGCCCTTCTTCTTGTAGAAATCTATCAAAGGCGAGGTCTGCAGATTGTATACCTCAATCCTTTTCATTATGACTTCAGGTCTCTCATCCTCGCGCTGCACAAGCTTGCCTTGGCACTTGTCGCAAGTATCAGCCTTCTTCGGCTTGTTATATCTTATGTGATATGATGTCTGGCATGCTGCGCATGTCCTTCTTCCAGAGATGCGCTCGACAATGATATCGTCCGGCAGGCTGAAATCTATCACCTTGTCAAGCTTGATTATCTTGTATAGGAACTCTGCCTGTGGGATAGTCCTTGGATAGCCGTCCAGGATGAATCCTTTTTCGCAGTCTCTCTCTTTCAGCCTTTTCTCGACCATGCGGTTAGTGACTTCATCTGGGCATAGTAAGCCTCTGTCTGTGTAGCTTTTTGCAAGTTTTCCTAGCTCTGTATTGTTCTTTATATTCTCCCTGAATATATCGCCTGTGGAGATGTGCGGTATGCCGCATTCCCTGCTCAAAAGGTTTGCCTGGGTTCCCTTGCCTGCGCCCGGAGGGCCGAGAAAAACAAGTTTCATTTCAATCAACCGAAATAATTCAGGTCCTCTTTTATGTCAGTCTCCATGCCCCATAGGTCGATGAGGTGCTGGAGGAGCTTCTTGATTTCTTTCTTTGAGGACTCCCATTCCTTGAATGCAGTCTTTATGAATTCTGCGTTCTCCTCTTCCTTATTTGTAATAGCGATAAATGTCGACATCCTGATCAGCTTCATCAATTTCTTGAATAGCGCATAGGCTGAGCTCTTGTCATCATCCTCTACATAGTGCGCTTCATACATGTCAGCTAAGCTGGACTCTGGCTGCAGCATGTTCTCGATAGTCTTTGCGTAGAAATCTATCTTCTCATGCATCTTCACCCTGACTCTTGAGAGCAGGATAGCAGTCTCCCCTTCTATATCCTCCAAATCGAAATCTGTGTTGAGGGAATTGAAATCAGGCAGATTATATTTTTTTTGCAGTTCAGAATATTTTTCTTTTGGCATTCTTAGCTGTTATTGGGAGAAATATTAAAACATTGTGGTAGCGCATGGCGCCCAAAAAATCCCCTGTTTAGGATTTGTCAGTTTTCCAAAAACTAAAAAGCATTTATATCAAGAGCCATTTCTGGGTTATTATGCTAAAGAATGCGTTATCTGCCATTTTAGCAATTATCATTATTGCTAGCTTCGCTTCTGCTGCTTATCAGGCAGATGTGGTGATTGATGTGCGCGAGGATGGCATTGTCGCTGCCGTGGCCGGGCAGCGAATCAGGCAGCACGGATTGCAGCTGCTGGGTCTGCTGGAGCATGTCTCCCATCCGCTCCA
>JAAXVZ010000323.1 GCA_013335235.1 Nanobdellota archaeon
ATCTCGAAGACAGCCGCTCGATGGCGGTTTTCCTTATCCTGAGTATCCTGAATCTTTCCAGCTTCTCTTCCATATACCTTTTTGTGAAAAAATGCCTGAGATGGCCTTTGAGATACATCTCTTTCCCGACATTCTCCCCTTTTCCATAGAGGGCATCATCAGTTGACTTGCATTTGACGAAGAGCTGGCCGCGGTGATTCAGGATGCGATATATCATGCCAAACAGCCTGGCTGTTGTCTCATCATCGAAATAATGCAGGCTCAGATGCGCATAGATAATGTCAAATGAGTTGTCCTTTAATCTTATTTTCCTGATGTCTTTTTGGATAGCCTGGATATTATCCATCCCAGACAGGCTTATCCTCTCTTTCAGTCTGGCGATCCCTGATTCAGAAAAATCAACAGCCGTGACCTTTAGGCCCTTTCCTGCAAAATATATAGAATCACGGCCATCTCCGCATCCCAGGTCCAGTAACGTTGCATGGTCCTGTTTTATCCATGAAAAGCATCTCCTGGCGAAATTATTCACAGCCTCGCTTTCCCTGTTTTCCCATTTCGCTTTCCAGTAATCTTCAGTGTCCATCTGGAATTATCATAATGTGCCTGATATATAAATAATATCTTGGCATAATCCACAGAGCGCAGGAGTTCAACCCCTATATATTGAAATAGCCTTTAGTATCCAGATGAATAACCAAAGCTTCAAAATACCGCATGAATGTAGGAGAATACTCAAACGCAGGCTGGAACCAGCTCCTGACATTCTTCTCATCAAATCCTTTACAGCCCCAGTCCTGGGGATATTGGAGCTCATGCACTAATGCGTCCATCTTGTCTATTGCATTCGCAAATTTGGCCTCTTCAGTTGCTTTTGCCCTGAATTCAGCGTCGCAATCTAGATAGAATTGGCTCAGCGCATCTGGCAATTCCTGAGCGAAAACCAATCGCCCTTCAAGCTCTAGTTTTTCCTTCTGAATCCTTTTCTCCCGATTAGCTATCCCTATATCCCTCGTGACGATCTCAACATCATCGTGATGATCCAATAAGTCATGAACGCGCAACCTGTCTAAGGAATAGAATTCCCTTTCTGTGAAAATGAAATAATTTGCTAATTTATTGCAGCATTGGACATGCTCAGAGGCAGTCTCTCTTCGTAAGATATCTACATCGTCTTTTTCATCATGATATGCATTCGTCGAATTCCTGGGGATCTGTTTTAGCTTATAGAATTCTAGCACTTTCAGAAAATTGTTGAAGCTATCTTCGTCCATAGGCTGCGATAGCAATGAGTTTTATTTAAAGGTGACCCTCCCTAATTAGGAACCTCATATCTCTTTTGCGCAACCCTTAAATATCCGATTGAGACTATAACCAGGATGCGTGACATCCATCTTATCTATCTTTTCAAGTTCCTGAAAAGCATGTATTTTTTTTCCGGAGTCCTTATACCTTTTTTCACAGAGTGGGGTGGCATAACTTTCTTCCAGGTCATGCTGCTCCAGACATGGTTTGTCTTCTGGACCGCAATCCTTGAAGTACCTACAGGCGCTGTCGCAGACAGGTGGGGATACAAGACCAGCATAATCTATGGAGTTGCCATAAATGTTCTGGCTGTGATAGTCTATGTCCTTGTAAAGAGCTTCTTTT
>JAAXVZ010000324.1 GCA_013335235.1 Nanobdellota archaeon
TATAATCGCGTTTGCTGTCGGGTTTCCCGGAACAAAGAACTCGTTCTTCCAGAAATAGTATGGCAGGAATGTTGCGACAAGGACCAGTATAATCATTATGATGTTCATGTTCTTCGCAAGGGAGCTTGTCTGCATCTTCGATCTCATGACAAACTCGCGGCCCTCGCCTGCAGGCATGGTCCTGATCAGGGGCATGTTCTCATCATTCGGGTTAGGGAACGAAAGTATGTCTGCAAGCTTCTCTTTTGGAAGGAGCTCTGCCATCGCCATGCCAAGCATGGATTTTCCGGTTCCAGGCTCGCCTATCAACAGGACGTGCCTTCTCTGGTCAGCAGCCTTCTTTATTATATTCACTGCATTATCCTGGCCCAGCACTTGATCAACAATATTTTTTGATATCTCGATATCTTTTGTAGTCTGATAAGATAACTTTGAAGGTTTAGCCATAATGCCAATGAAAGACAGATGCTTTTTAAATTTAGTGCTAAACATCAGGTAAACAAATTTGTCTTGATAAGATCAGCAGTGCATAATTGCTGAACCTGTCCAAGACAAATATTTGCGGAAAGATATAAATAGGAGATTAATAATAATTGCAGGCTAGGGAGGGAGTATGATGAAACTTAAAATTTATCTTGCACTAGCAATACTGCTTACAATCACCATGAGCGCATACGGCGCAAATGACAATGCCTTCTATGATCTTAGGGCTGCCCATATAGAATGCAGGGCTAATCTCAGCTATGAATATCATAAGGCTCTCGCGCCTTTTGCAATGCATGGGACTATCCCTCCTTTGGCGCAGGTCCGCGCTGATATGAGAAGGCTCAACTCAAGCAGTTTTGGCAACAGGACCGAATTCAATGAATTTGTCTCCGGAGCAGCGAACCCGCATATCACTGCGGCACTTGCTGCGCTTAGGGCAGCCAGGGTTGCGATACTGCAGGATATACGGGCAGATGTCAACCTGACCAATGTCCAGAAGATGAATAGGATCCAGAGGATAAACGTCAGCTGGACATCTGCGAACAGCAATTACACCAGATGCGATTTCAGGACATACAGGCCTCTTATCAGGTTCAACCAGAGAGAGCTCAATGTGACAATAGACAGATGGAGCGCAGTCATCCAGAATATGTCCAGGTCCGGCTATGATGTGTCTGAGATGAGGGAAGTGATGCGGAATGCGACTAAGCTTAGAGCCTGGGAATCGCGCGCTTTCGAGGCAAGGAATGTAAGCGAGCAAAGGGTATACAGAAAAGCAATATCAGGCTCACAGTTCCATATCTACGCGAGATTCAATATTGCTAGGATCAGGAGCATGCTGGATGAGTATGATGCTATAGCCAGGTCAAAAGGCTTTGGCGCAGATGTAGATAGCATCAGGTCTCTTCTAAACCAGGCATCGAATCTTGCAAAGCCGGGAAGGGTATATCAAGATGGGGACATTGAGAAAGTATGGTCTAATATTAGGGAAGCTGCAGCAAGGATCCGTGAGCTTGTCAGGAAGATGAATGCTGCAGGTGGTTAGATTGAGAAATAAATTCCTTATTTTTCTTATCCTCTCTCGCCTTGTTGGATCTTATATTTATAAAAAAGGGGGGGTTGATAGGAAACCTGCTACACAAGCCATTG
>JAAXVZ010000120.1 GCA_013335235.1 Nanobdellota archaeon
AAATTTCAAAAACCTTACCCGGATTCCGAGACCCTCAAAAAAAGAAGAAAAAACAATGTGATTATTATTTTCTATATTGTTATAAATATTTTAAAATTATTATTTATTTTGATATTTTATAGTATTTTTTAATTTTAAATTTATCTTAATATGTGCTTTTTAATTATATTTTTTCATTATTTTTCTTTTAATATATTTAATTAATTGTTTTATAATTTAATCATTATTTTCTATATTGATATTAAATATCTGTAGCAAGTATTAAAAAAAACAGAATCCTCTGGTTTAGTATGACGCCTGAGCTTGAGATTGTGCAGTCCCTGTTTTCTATGGATACTTCAGAATACAAGCATATGAAGGACATCGCAAAAAAAGACCTAGGCAAAGAGCTCATAAACAGGATAGATGAATTCCTTGAGAAGAGGCATAACATCAAACCAGTTATCCTGAAAAAAAAGATATTCGAGGATGCCTCAAAGGTCAATGAAGAGAGCATAAATGACATAGTGGATGCGTTTGTCCACGCAAGGACAGATAGGACATTAAGGGAGATTGATAGCGGGAGTGTCAATCAAGTTTTGACACTCTTCAATCAGAAGATCATGACAGGGGTAGAAAAAGAGTACATCTTGCCGGACACAGGAAAACATGGTTTTTCATTGGATGGCTCGCTGGAAGAGCATGTTCTCGGCCTAGAGTCAGCATTCCCTAAGATAAAGCAGCTCTATGATGAAGACCCGATAAGGCAGCAAAGGGATGGCTATGCCCCAAATAACCATTATCGGCCAGAAAGTGAGAGTTCAACAAAGGCAGTCAGGGGAGAAGATCATGTCTACAAGACAAACACGGAGTATTTTCCTTAAAGCTAATTTATCCTTCTTTGTTCAGTAAACTATAAATATAGAGCATTCTCTTGTTATATCTAATGGCCGAAAGCACTGCAGAGATGATTGAAGCGCAAAAAAAGAATTGCATATTCTGCAAGATAATCGCAAAAGAGATTCCGGCTATGGAGATATACTCTGACAGCAAGGTTCTTGTGATCCTTGACATAAATCCCGCGAATGAGGGACATGCGCTGATCCTGCCGAAAAATCACTATCAGATACTTCCTCAGATTCCAGAAGACCTGATCGGCCACTTATTCAAGGTCGCAAAGAAGACTTCTCATGTCCTGATTAAGGGCCTTGGGGTCAAAGGCACGACAATCTTTGTCGCAAATGGCGCAATCGCTGGCCAGAAAGCGCCTCATTTCATGATCCATGTCATACCAAGGAAACATGGAGATATGCTATTTAAATTGGCAAAGAACCACGTTGATGATGGAAAATTGAAGAAGATGCAGGAGATGCTGTCCCTGAGATTGTCTGGAAAGCCCGTGCAGAAGGCGATACCTGCTCCAGCACCAAGTGAGGAAGATGAAGAGCCTCCTAAAACTGAAAAGAAAGGTGTCAATCTTGACAAGATAGCGGAGCTGTTTGGCTGACCATGGCACATTGTGATATATGCAGCATATTGGAGAATAAAGACAGTTTCAAGTTCATCTATGAGGATGAGGACTGCTTTGCCATATTGCACGAGAGCCCATCTGTAGAGGGCCATGCATTAGTGATACCTAAGAAGCACACAACAATCTTGGAGGAGCTAGATGACAGGATCATTGAGAAATTGTTTAGCATTGCAAATAAGGTATCTAGTGCCCTATTTGAGATTGCAGGTGCGCATGGCACAAATATCATGGTCAATAATGGCTCTGATGCTGGCCAGGAGCTGCCGCACGTCGTGATAAATGTTCTTCCGAGAAAGGAGAATGACTCCTTGAATCTGGAATGGCCGGCAAAGAAAGCGTCTGACACAGAGCTAAAGACAGTATTGTCCTTGATTACAGGTGTGTCCTATCTGTTCTCTGACAGGCCCAAGCCTGAGGCCAAGGCCTTGCCTGAAGAGAGGAAGCAGGGGCCTATTGAAAAGGCACCAGATGATTATATGGTGAAGGGGCTCCTTAGGGTCCCCTAGTTCTTCGAAGAATATTTTGTGATGAATGCAAGCAGCACAATTGTCCCAAAGCACACACGCAGCCCGGCTTTTACCAAGTTCACATCCATGAACAGCAAAGTTTCAAGGATAGAAAATAACTCAGACGTGAAATAAAGTCCGCACGCAATCAGGAAGTATAGCCATATCCTTGATTCCTCCCTCTTTTTTTTCCTAAGTATCATAAATCCATAGGCGATACATAGGAGTATCAGGAGTGCATTAGATATAAGCAATGTCCCTTCGATGAAGGAGATCATATTTAGGATACAACTGTAATTGAGCTCGAATCATCCCATGTGACATCATCGCAGTTATCAAATTGGGCAAGTTCATCGGCATCCCATTCGAAATTTGTATACTTGCATGTCTGTATCCCTACTTTTGATCCGCCGGCCAGCATAGGGTATAGGCGTATCAGGGACAGGCTGCTTCCGGTAGTTGTGAAATTCAGCCTTAATCCTCCGTGTGCACCCTTAGTCAAGGCAGGCAATCCTCTCACATCGACTATATCATCACTGACAGCAGTAAATGCAAAATCATCTATATCTACCTGTCCGACATTATCCAGCTGGATAGCAAATGTCGAATTTCCACCGTCTGAATAATTATAACAGATACGATAATCATCCCCTACAGAGAAAATCTCCACTTTCATCTTAGATGAGCATTCAATCAGTTTCTTGTTCGCGTCAATCGTGGATAATTGCTCGTCTGTCAATCCCTGTATCACTACCATAACAGCAGCACCGATAGATACTACTATCATCACTAACAGAACAGTTGCAATGAGAGGAGATACTCCTTTTTTATTCCACATTAATGCCTCACCTAAATATCTTTTAATATCGATATGCGTATACAGGTTTATAAATGTTTCTAACAGGCGGTGTAAGCGATTGTCTTATAGTTTTGTATCCGCTTGTTTTTTCGTACATTGGCGCTCTTGACTCAATCATAATCTATCAATTGGCGTAATCTTTTTAAATGGCGGCAGTTTTCAACAGGGTTATGGAAGGAATCATCGCAAGTTATAGGCGTGGAAGAAAGACCATGACCGGAAACCAGGTCTTGATCAAGGTTGCATCTGTAGATAATAAGGAGAAGGCTGAGAAGCTTGTTGGAAAGCAGGTTGTGTGGAATGCTCCTGGAAAAGCCAAGAAGGCACTTAAAGGCAAGATATCTGCAGTGCATGGCAGGAATGGGACAGTCAGGGCAATTTTTGAGACAGGTGTCCCAGGTCAGGCAGTCACTCAGAAAGTGATGATTGAATAATTATTTTTAATCTCTTATACTTTAAACTCAGACACCTCTTGAGGTTTGGCCGTAAGGATGTCAGATCTTCTTTTAAGTATGCTCTCGAATGTGTCTAGCGCGACCTCTTCTCTGTTGTTAGTCTCGCTAAGATGGGCCAGCATTATCTTCTTGGCATAAGCTGCCTTTGCAAGAATGGCGGAATCTATATTCGATAGATGGCCTTTTGGTCCAAGGATCCTTTGCTTCAGGTCTTCAGGGTAAGGCCCGTCTATCAGCATGTCTATGTCATGATTTGACTCTATGACAAGGGCATCTGTGTCTCTGGAAGCAGACTGAACATCTGCTGTCACAGTCCCTAGGTCTGTGAAATACGCCAGTGTCTTCCCCTCTGCTGCTATTGAAAAGCCGACAGGCTCAGCAGCATCATGGCTTATTGGTATTGCATTTATAGAAATCCCGTTGATAGACGTAGGGATAATATCTCCTATGCCAATAGCCCTGATTGTCCCTCTAGATGCAAAAATAGGGATGCCTATCTCCTTTATCTGTCCTAATGATTTGATGTGGTCTGTATGCTCATGGGTGACCAATACGCCCTGTATCTCAGACAGGTCTTTTCCGATACAGGACAGCCTTCTCTGAAGAGGCTTAAAGGCGATTCCTGCATCTACCATTATGGAACAGCCTTTTGATTCCACCACAGCAGAGTTTCCCCTGCTGCCGCTTCCAAGTGAAAAAAAATGCATAATCAGAATCCGAATACCTTGGGAAGAGGGATAAATGGCCCAATAAATTTCCAGACATAAGGTGCAAGGAAGATTAGTATTCCAATGACGACGACATGGCCTAATCTTTCTCCGACCCTGCCTGCGATTGCGGCAGCTGCAGATATCTTCAGCATAGCAAGAACAGCCACAGCAGCCCTGACCCCCAGGTCTATCCACATATTTGTGACAAGCTTTCCTGGCAGTAAACCAAGAGCCCATCCAACATTCATACTGACCATGGTAAACAGGATGGCAAATGGAAGCGCATGCAGTCCGTGTGAGAACCAGCCCATGCCAATCTCATCAGAATGAACAAAGAACATCTCAACAAGGCCTATGATTGCGCCAAATAGAAGCGCAGGAATGATTACTAGTTGTTCTGCCATGGCACAAAATTAGCTTCCCTTGTATAAATAAGTTTCTATTGGCATGAATTAATATGTAGATTGAACTGTCGCTATTCAATCAGAGACTCCAGATATCTGCATTCTCAGGTTCTCGATTGCAGCATGGTTATGTTTCTCATCTGGTAGGTTGTGCACGATATGTTTTTTGAACGCCAGTTTTCCGCACAGGTCGTACAGTTTTGTCTTTCTGCTATTCCCTATTATCGAGAACCTTGCAAACACAGACATCATGGCTTGATAATCAGTTTCCTTTATTGTCCCCAGACTGACTTCTTCTGCCAGCTGCATTCTCATGATTTCTTTCTCCTTGAATATCATGACTATTATTAGGACCAGCATAGCTGCAAACCCGCTCCAGTCTAAGAATATTGACAGGATGACAGTCACTCCGGACATGCTCGACATCAGGTTGTGGAAAAAATGGAGGCATATCGCCAGCAGATATCCAGATAAAGCATATAGTATGCCATAGCCTCCTTTAGTAAGCCTGGCCATCGCTGACCGGTATCGGTCTCGCGAT
>JAAXVZ010000121.1:0-4232 GCA_013335235.1 Nanobdellota archaeon
TGCAATCCTTCAAGACAAGATATGGGCTGAAGAAGAACGTTATTATATATCTGGGACAGCTCAATGGTGCCCAGTATGCATCGCTTGCAATAAACGCATTCAGGACCATAATGAAAAAGAGAAATGATACCAGCTTGCTTGTTGTCGGAGGAGGATCGATGCTAGACAGCCTGAAGGAAGAGGCAAAAGATATCGAAAGCGTTGTTTTCACTGGTTTCGTGAAAGACGAGGAAGTCCCGCTGCTCCTTGATGTGGCGGATATCGCTGTCGCATGTTTTGAAGAGAATAGGATAACTAGGGCAAAGTCCCCTCTGAAGATCGCCGAGTACCTCGGAAGCGGGAAAGCGATTGTCGCAAGCGATGTCGGCGAAGTGCCTTATATGATAGGAAAAGCCGGAGTGCTTGTCCCGCCAGGAGATAGCGAGGCGATCGCTGAGGCCTGCCTCTCTTTGCTCTCTGACCCTGCAAGGATGCAAAAATTACGGATGAACGCAAGGAAGAGGGCAGAGAAAATGTTCAACTGGGAACATACTGCAAAGAACATGCTCAAGTCTTATTCCTTTTTTGGTCAAACACCCCGCAGCTCTGCTGCGAGATATCAATCCAAAAAGGGATGAATGTAAATTCTGATGCGAAGCAAAAGATTTGCCAATATCGAAAGTTTACTCGAGTATTATGAACGATAGTGAATATACCCCCTCAACCATGCTGTGGAGATGGCAAATTTTTAGGAATTTACTTTTTATTGTATATGATCCTGTCACTTCCAAATATGTTCCATATGTCACAGATTAGCGTGCCTTTTTTTATGAGCGATATCAGCTTCCTGTCCTTATACAGATCATGGTTAGTCGCAACTACGATTATCTCTGCCTTCTCTATCATCGGGTACACATCGCCAGATTTATCGTTTTGGTATGGGTCATGGACCGCAACCTCGCAGCCTTCTCCCTTTAGGAGGCTTTCGACTGCATAAGAGAGCGAATTCCTTGTGTCATCCGAGTTTTTCTTGAACCCCAGGCCAAGGACCAGAGCATTTTTCCCCCTCAATTCACCTCGCTCTTTCATCTTCGATATGAGATACGCAGGAAGGTTCTCGTTTATCCTCCAGCTGGAAGAGATGAGCTCAGTATATGGTGTTGTGCCTACAAGGAAGAACCCGTCCTTATAGAGGCATGGGCCTGCTGTGAACCCAGGCATCGCAAGCCCTCCTCTCTTATACCCCTCATTCACCAGTTTCACTATCTCAAAGATGTTCTTGCCATGCTCCTCTGCGATGAGTGCGAACTCGTTTGCGAGAGCGAAGTTCACATACCTGAACATATTTGAATAAAGTTTTGCGAGTTCGGCGCTCTTGGAGTCTGTGAGATGGCATCTCTCCGAAATCATGGAAAATACCTGGGCAGCTTTCTTCGTGCTCACTTCATCTATGCCTCCTATTATCTGAGGAACGTCCCTTATCTCATCAAGCGCCTTTCCTTCAGCAATCCTTTCTGGGCAATAAGCAAGATAGAAATCCCTGCCGCAAATCTTGCCTGACTTTGATTCCAGTATAGACTTCACTCTTTCAGTCGTGCCTGGGGCCACAGTGCTTCTCAGGATTATCAGCTGTCCTTGCTTCAGGAAATGGATTATATGCGGCAGCACGCTGTCTATCTGGCGGTAGTCCGGGTGCATGTGCTCATCGACAGGAGTCCCAAGTGTAAGAACGATAGTATCTGAAGAGCCAAGAGTGTCATATCCTGTTTTTGGACGAAACCTTGTGCCAAGGTGCTTTTTCAGGAGGATGCCCGCGCCTTCTTCCATGAACGGCATCTTGCCTAAAAAGAGCGTATCAATATGTCCCTGGTTGCTGTCTATCCCTGTAACCTCTGCTCCTGCATCTGCAAAAGCCAGAGAGAGCGGCAGCCCTACTCTACCTATCCCTATTATGCTGATGTGCATTCTTCAAAAACATCGCGACTTCCATCAGTCCATGCTCAAGCCCTATCTCTGGAGCCCAGCCAAGGAGCTTCCTGGCCTTGCTGCTGTCAGGGACCCTTCGTCTTATATCATGCTCAAAGCCTTTTATGAACTTCGGCTGGAACTCGCCTTTCTCGCCGCATATCTTCCAAAGCATCCTGGCTAAGTCAATTATCCTGGTCTCTTCTTCAGTCCCTATGTTGAAATCCTGATTCTCAGCAGCACCGCTCTCTGTGGCAAGGACGATTGCCCTGGCCACATCCCTTACATGCGTGAAGCACCTTGTCTGGTTCCCGTCACCTAGTATCTCAATAGGGGACTGCCTGTCATATATCTTCTTGATCAGGTCAGGAATGACATGGGCGTATCCTACATATTCTCCAGGATATTCATTTATCCCATAGGCGTTGAATGGCCTGATGATAGTATAGGGAAGCCCGTACTCTGAGAGGAATGTCCTGCAATAATGCTCACCCACAAGTTTCGAGAACCCATACCCTGTGACAGGGGGCGGGCATGTCAGGATATCTTCCTCTTTACTTGGGAAAGTCTTTGCGCTCTCAAAGACCATAGAGCTTGAAAGGAATACCATCCTCCTTATCTTGCATCTGGCAGCTGCCTCGAATGTCGAGCTATATATCTTGCAATTCTCTGAAAGGATAGTTGCCGGGATCTTATGGAAATAACCTATCCCGCCTATCTTCGAAGCAAGGTTTATGCAGGTATCCACTCCGGAGAAAAGCTTTGTGCTGTCCTTTGAGAGATCAGCCTTTATGAAATCTACGCCCTCTATCTGCCTTGATTCTTTTTTGCTGAGGTCATCTACTATTATTACATGATGCCCTTTATCCAAAAGCTGTTCTACCACATAGTGGCCTATGAACCCTGCACCGCCTGTGACAAGTATTTTCATGAGTTAGACGTAATTCGGAAATATTAATAAGCTTTCGCAACATCATAGGAAGCGGGGATGGTACAATAGATGAGAGTATTGCTGCGGATCGAAAAACCAAGAAAAGAGCATAATTATCTCACAAAGCTGCAGCCACTTGGGACGCTTTATATCGCAGCAGTCCTGGAATCTCATGGGATATCAGTGGACGTCATTGACAGGAATGTCGACCAAAGGCGAGTCGATTATACTGATTATGATTTTATTGGGTTCTCTGCAACAGCCGGGAATATAGAGAATACTCTAAGCTCAATCAAGGAAGCGAAAGCAAGGAGCAGAGCCAAGATAATCCTTGGAGGCCCTGTCACGCTGTTCGAACCTGAGAAGCTCCTTCCATTATCCGGCGCAGATGCGCTGATATCCGGTGAGGCTGAGACAATACTTTATGACTACATCAGGAAAGGGAATAAGGCAAAAGGAATAATGTACATGAAAGATGGCAATCCTGTTTCAACCGGGACATGCGGCCCTGTCCAGGACCTAGACAGCCTCCCTTTCCCTGCGCTCGAGAAAGTCCCTTACAAAAGATATGGCGCTGTCCTATCAAAAAGAGAGCCTGTCGCGACACTGATAACCTCCAGAGGATGCCCATTCGGCTGCATATTCTGCAGCCACAGCCTTGGTTTCAAATATAGGGCAAGGTCGCCTGAGAATGTCGTAAAAGAGATAGAACGGGATGTCAGATTAGGGATAAAAGAGCTCTGGATAGGGGATGATAATTTCACGCAGGATATGGAACGGGTTGAGAATATCTGTGACATATTGATCAAAAAAAAGATAGATGTGACTTTCTCTATTGCAAACGGGATCAGGTCGGATAAATTGACAGACAGGCTTGCATCGAAACTCAGGGCAGCCGGCTGCTTCCTTGTCACAATCGCTCCTGAAGTAGGAAACGAGGGCTCACTGAAGAGGATTAATAAAGGATTCACTTTAATGCATGCAAAAAACGCTGTCAAAATATGCAAGAGACATAAGATAATGGTCATGGCAAACTTCATCCTTGGGTTTCCGTGGGAAAAAAGAGAAGATATAGAAGAGACAATCTCTTATGCTATCAACCTGGACGCGGATATCTACCATTTCATGCGCCTTGTTCCTTTTCCTGGAACGCCTGTATGGGAGCAGATAAATATGGCAAGATACAACTTTATTGATGAAGGCGCTAATTTTGGCGGACTCCGGTATAAGCACAGACATCTCAAAGACAGGGAACTCAGGTATCTTGTGAAGAAAGCCTATTTCCTGACAGTGATAAGGCCAAGGAAACTGCTCAACATTATAGCGACGCTATCACCTAAAAAGATATTCAGGCTGG
>JAAXVZ010000121.1:4242-4962 GCA_013335235.1 Nanobdellota archaeon
GCCTGAATATCTTTTTAGGCTGGCAAGGTATGCTATGGAGACATCTAACATATGAGAATCGCCCTAGTATATCCTGCATTTGGAGTAATCGCTACTGAAAACCAGCCTAATCTCAAGGCGGTGGCTGATAATTATGGTATCTATCCTAACATAAGCCTTGCATATATCGCAGGCTCATTGCAGGCTGCTGGCCATGAGCTTATCTTCCTGGATGCTATGGCAGAAGGGCTATCGTTCAACGACATGGCAATGAGGCTCAGGGATTTCAAACCAGATATCATGATGTTTACTTTGACTACATATCTGTTCCACGAGACAATAGACCTGATAAGGAATTTCAGGAAGAAGTGCAATGCAAAAGTTGTTGTAGGCGGAGCCCAAGTCAGTCTATACCCAAGAGAGACCATGATGCAGGGAGTGATAGATTACGGGCTGATTGGCGAAGCAGAGCAGTCTGTTATCGAGCTGTGCAAAGCTATTGAAGAGCATCTGGAACTCTCGCATATTGCCGGGCTGGCATTCATGGCTGGCAAAAAGATAGTTGTGACTGATCCAAGGCCAAAAGAGAAGAATCTCGATAAGATACCCTTCCCTGCAAGGAATCTCCTCCCTGTCGGAAGATATTATTCGTTTGTATCCAAATACAGGAACTATACGATTATGATAACTAGCAGGGGCTGCCCATATTCCTGCACTTTCTGTGAACAAAGGACAGGAGAT
>JAAXVZ010000325.1 GCA_013335235.1 Nanobdellota archaeon
TCATATCAAGAGGAGATAGACGACCTCATCAGGAAGACCAATCCCAATAATAAGAATTATCATATCCCTATCTCAGGATATAACAGGAGAAGGGAAGATGGCCCTGCTCCGGCGCCTGTTGCCCAAGCTGCACCAAGAGTTTCTGTACCGACGCCAGCACTAGTGCAGGAAGCACCTGTCGTCATCACAGAGCTGGAAGCGCCTGCTCCAAAAGCGGTGTATACAGATGTTCTTCAAGATACAAGAGCCCTGAAGGACCTTGTCGGAGAGCCTGTCGAGAGCATCGTCATCGACTCGCCACAAGCGCCAGTCCTTAGCGCGCCTCTGCCCAAAGAAGAAGATGAATTCATTTTGAATGTCGAACCTGTAGCAGAAGTGAAGGCTGCACCTGTTGTGCATGCACCTGCTCCGGCGCCTGTTGCTCAGGCACCTGCAGAAAGGCCGAGGCCAAAGAACCCTGTGGCAAGCTGTGATCTATCAACCTATTTCATGAAGCACTAACGATCTGGATTTGCCAGTTCTTCTAGTTTCTTTTTTTTGAAATCATCACTCAAAGTATAATTTATGCCAGGAAGAGCAAAAGAGTATCCTTTTGGATCGTTTGGTTTTTGGTAATGGATGCAAAAAACAGTGTTATCATCAAACCACCCGGTATTCGCAGCGCAGCTTAGGTGATACCAGATATTCTCTGCAGTGGAAAGTGCAGTTAACACCCCATCAAGATTAGTTGTAACCTCATATTCCTGAACAAGATGGTTTTCATCGAATTTCTCTTTGTAATCCGCCTCAAATTGTGCAAGATGTTTTGTAAAGGCAACTTCCTGAAGCCCGGCATATTTTCCAATATACTGATTTCTTCCGTTTTCACATATGAAAGACCAAAGATTGTCAAGCCTTTCCTGTAGGTATACAGAACCCATTTCATACAGGGAATGGAAAAACTATTTAAAGATTACTACTTAATAATAATAACATTTATATAATCTGAAAGTTTCTTAACAATTAATTTATATAATATCACGTATACCACTCTGAAGGGTATACAAAAGGTGGACTAAAATGAAAACTCGAATGCTCGGATTGTTTATCATGCTCCTGGTTCTTGGAGCATTTGCCCAGGCAGAGCTAACTGTAAGCGACGTGAAGCTCGGAAGCTCAAGCCAGGATAGAGGCGTCAATGTCTCGACAACAGTGACAATCACAAACACAGAGTCTCAGAGGGTAAACGCTCTTGCGCTATCTTTCCCGAACTCTAATGTGAAGTACAAGCTTAAAGGAAGCGTACCTGCGACTATAGAAGCAGGAGCTTCAGCGACAGTCACTGTAGAAGGGTTTGTCACGCTCGATCTTGATGCTGTAGACAGCAAGGGCAGGAAGATTTCAGTAGATATAGGCGATATGCAGGTCTCAGGTACGCTGCAGGATAGCACGCCAATCTCAAAGACAGTCAATGTCCTTATGGAAGCTGAGAGCAAGCTAGAGATAGTGAGCGACAGCAAAATAGAGATTGAGGGAACCTCAAAGTCCCTTAGGGACGGCAAGGAATACAAGGATGTCAGGAGGGACGATTCTGCAGAGCTTACGGTTGTCATCGGCAACAGGTTCGACAATGAC
>JAAXVZ010000122.1 GCA_013335235.1 Nanobdellota archaeon
CTACATATCAAAAATGGAGCAATATCAGCAAGCGAGTAAAGAAGCCATGAGGCTCATTCAGGTTGCTGACCATGTCCTGGTGATGACCTACCCTATGGTACAGGACCCGAAGCTCCTGAAGCTTGTACTAAAGAACACATACCTAGCAATGCAGAGCACAATGGCCAGCCTGCTCCATTATGAAAGGTATTATAAAAGGGTCTCGCCTTTTACAGAAAATTATATTGCCATGCTTCAGCTGGTCCGGCCAGTTTTTGAGAAGTACAAGATAAGCAAAGGATATGTCGGCTTCCTAACTGAGCTGTATGAGACAAATGAGCGCCAGAAGAGATCCGATGTCGAATTTGTCAGGAAAGACAAGATGGTCTTTGCATCAAAGGACTATGACCTGTGCGCTGTGTCTGTGATTGAATTAAAGGACATTGTCGCAAAAGGCAAATTATTCATGAATGCTGTTAATGGAGTGATAAAAGAAGATGAAAGACGCAATGGAAAATGCTAAAGAAGAACTCAAGAGGATAGATCATCTTATCTATGTGACCCTTAAGTATACAAGAACAGTTGATGTCTTCCTGAGTGTAATTGACAGGATGATAAATTCCTATGAGTTCACGATAGATGCCTTAGTGAAGCTCCTTGTGAGCGAACATAAGCTAGCAGAAGAACCTGATATCCCGTTAGCCAAAGCGCAAGCAGTGCTTGAGCATTATGATTCAAAAAAGGTCAAAGAGAATATCGACAAATATCTGTTGCTAAGGAAGCTCAAGAGAGCTAACTATGAGAAGAGCAATGAATTCAGGAGACACGTGACCATGACAGCGATTGTTGAAGGGAAAGTGATACAGGTCAATATAGATAATATCACTGAAGACTTCCATGCATTAAAGGAGTTTATTGACTTTGTGGAGAAAAAAATAAGCGCATGACCAAATTTATCGTTGTTGCCTCAAGCAAAGGCGGTGTCGGCAAGACCACAACAGCACTAAACCTAGCTACGGCATTAATGACCTTCGGGCGCGAAGTGATCGTGGTAGATGTCAACCTCTCAACGCCCAATGTCTCGTTATATCTTGGTGCGCCGAATGTGCCGATAACATTGCATGATGTCTTAAAACATGATAAAAAAATAACAGATGCGCTGTATATGCACACAAACGGCCTGAAGATCATACCTGCAAGCCAATCGATAAGGGATATAGGCGATGTCGATTATGACAGGCTTGCGAGCCTGATTAAGAACCTGTCTGGAACAGTGGACTATGTGATAATAGATACTGCGGCCGGGCTTGGAGAGGAAGCTATAAGCGGAATCAAGATGGGGGATGAGATACTTGTCGTTAGCACACCGGATATGCCCTCTGTGACTGACGCCCTTAGGACAATAAAGATTGCAAAGCAGCACAAGAAAAAAATTACCGGCGTTATCATGACGCGGGCATATGAAGATGAATTAGAACTAAAAAAAGAAGATGTGGAAACCATCCTAGAGACACAAGTCATAGGTATAATCCCAGAAGATGAGACTATGCGGGACGCCTTGCAGATGAGGAGTCCTGTGACTTTCACACATCCGAATGCTCCGTCCTCTCTTGGCTACAAGAAGCTTGCTGCAAAGCTTTTGGGAGAGAAGTATATTGAGTCTGTAGAGAAGAAAGACAACACAATGGATACGCTGCTAAAGAGACTAGGTATGCGCTAGATTAAGGGTACGCTCTCAGCCAAGCTCTTAAGGCCATTCTTCAGGCTTCCTGGCTCAATAACAAGGTTATGCCGGTAGGGCATGAGCGGCCAGTGCATATTGACTATAGGGTTAGAGAATAGGATTACAAGCTTCTGGTTCTTGATGAACCCTTCCCAATGCGATGTCAGGAAAGAGATGTTCGCTTTTGTGTTAAGGCAGACAATATAGACTGCCCCTTCAGGCATCTTATCAAAGACAGATTCTTCTAATGCCTCTTCTATCAAGTATATCACCTGCCCTTTAACCTTATACATGCAGGTTATCATGTTCCCTTCCTGCCGCTTCTCTATAAGGTCATGCTGAAAGGCATTCCTGTAGTCAATGTAATTCGAGCACCATGAGATAAGATCCATAGTGGTATTGTTTCACTCCGTGCTTTTATATTTTTTCCTGGAAAACAAGTGTGGAAGGCTGAAGGGAAGAACATAAAGCAGGACCAATAGGGAGATGTTAGCCTGCACGGCAATCTTCATGAAATGCCCTAATATCGCAACAGCACAAAGTATAGATATGAATGCAGAAACAAGGATTGCGGCACCAGAAAAGAAATAATGATGAAGGCCTATGTCAAACTCCTCTATGTGCCTCTCAAAGATGTATCCAAATAGTAGACCTGAGAGGATTATGAATACACCTGTAACTTTAAAAGGAAAGACGACGGTCAGCATCAGTATGCCTGTCAGAAGGAAGAAACCTCCAAGTATAATGAAAAGCATTGTTGCAGGCAAAAGTAGGCTGTATGTCCGCTCTTCCAACCTGTCAAGAAGCCTCAGACCACGCTTATCCCATCCTTTTGCTTTTAGGCGTGGCTCCAGCTTATGTTTATGCGTGCGCAGCATCGGATAGAAATAGATAGAGAGGTATATAAATAATTCGAATTCATCAAAAAGCTTTTTATAGTCTTTCCAAATCCAGTGACTATAGGTGAAGCTCATGGAAGATAAATGTATCTCTTGCAAAACAAAAACAACTAACCTTCATGGAACCGCAAGGTTCGCATGCCCTAAATGCGGCGAGTATGAGATAGTAAGGTGCGCATCATGCAGAAGGACTGTCGCAAAGTACACATGCCCTAAATGCGGGTTTGTGGGACCTAATTAGTCAAGATGGCAGACGTCATAGTGACTCTCGAGATCATGCCAGATTCTCCAGAGATAGATTTGAAGAAGCTTGAGCATGCAGCATTGAAAGAGATAAAAGCATTTGCCGGAATCGATAATCACAAGACAGAAGTTGTGCCTGTCGCATTCGGACTCAAGGCTGTGAAGATAATGTTTGTCATGGCCGAAGATAAGGGTTCTACTGAAGACCTAGAGGACGCGATTTCAAAGATAGACGGCGTGACCTCTGTAGAAGTCAAGGATGTCAGAAGGACCATTGGATAAGTTTTAATAAAGCTTATTTCTCTCCCCCCAGATGGATAATCTGGAGGCAATCACTCAGGCAATAACCAGGAGGAGCGGTGTTTTTGCGCCTCATGCCATAATCGCTGCAGATTTCAATGTTTCCAGATCTGATAATGAAAACAGGGCCAAGCTCAACTCTGCAGAGAATGTACTTCTGCATGTAATGGAAACTTCTGAGTCTGATGGCTATTACCTATTGGTATCCTCTCATGATGAAAGAAAGGTTATTGCAGAGCTAGGCGAGACAGGGATAATCGAAAAGATAATCTCTGCTGACGAAGAAATTTCTTCGCTGCCAGGGGGATACGTCTATGGTGGGCATATCTCCGGAAAAAAGAGCCAAGTAGACAGAGTATACTCAAGGATAAACTCACTGAATTTCGTTTCTGGGCAAGAACAGGCTTACTTCGACTGGGATTATGAGAAACTGAGCCAGAGGTTTTATGCGCTCAGCCGGTTTTTATCGAAAAGAATAACCCCTGACTTCCAGAGCACTAGCATAAACTGGCCTATCGCCGATAACTGTGAGTGGATCTGCTATTTCTGCCCTGAATCCCTGTTGCCTCTGCGATTATACACACTTGATGAGGCAAAATCCTCTTTATCAGAGATAGCACGCTTCCTAGAGAGATTCCATAATGGGATGCACGACAGATTTGAGATATTCCCTAATGCAAATGATATTACTGCGTTCCTTGCTTTCCCTCAAAGGAGCGCAAATGGAAAAATAATACCATATAACAAAGCGAAAGAAGAAGGGATATTTGTTGCAGACCCGATAGAACTAGTGGTCGCTCTCAAGCAAACGCTGCCAAAATCAGAAAAAAGAAAGATAGGAACGTTCCTGAACCCAGCAACGTTCATGAGGGTCGTCAATGATTTTGAAAAGATAAGGCCTGTCCTAGAAGATAGGTTTGCGCAGTCTCCTTACGCAAACATGTTCCAGCCTAGCCTATTCCGGTCGCCAGAGAAATATTTTAGCACACTTTTCTCACCGGGAGGGATAAACCGACTATACCTTGGAATAGAGATACTGGATGACTTCTTTGCAAGAGAGGTGCTTGGAAAACCCGTGACTGAAGTAGAGAAGCTGCGGGCGATAGATTATCTCCTGAGAGACACAAGAGTGGAGAAAGTCAAGCTGATTGTTCAGTATGGCTTTGGGAAAAAGATCCCGACATCTGCTGGTATTGTAGATTACGATCAGATACTATCGACATTAGAGAGGTCAGCGATAAGTCTTGCACAGCTAACAAAAAGGCACAATAATGGGAATTCTCTCAGATTGACAGTTGAAGTGTCAAGATACCAGCCTGTCGAAGGCACAAAGATGCACCAGCTCAGGCAGCGGCCAGAATTTACCGATTACCCTGATGCTGAAAGAGAAGCGTATCTCGCAAGAGAAGAGAAGATATTCACTGATGCATTCCGTGGCCAATGGAAGCATGCTCTCCGTTTTGATTACCATTATGCATTGCCAATTGATGCTTTCAGAAACTGAGACAAACAAAGAGATTCAGAATGGCGGCTTTATAGACCTTAATCCCCAGCCGAGAAAGTGTGTCCTCTTGCATGTGGAAGACAACAGAGTCTCGATTTTCTGAACTTTGGCCCCCCTTTTTTTGGCCAGCTTAACGATGTCATAGAATCCTACACCAGGTATCTGCGCCTCTTCTGCAATAATACTTAAGAATGACCTTAATTCCTTATCCTCTCCTTTGTAGCCATCATATATCGATTTTGCTAATTTAGGGTCCCATAGCTGGCCTGTCCATAACGGCCCTGCATATT
>JAAXVZ010000326.1 GCA_013335235.1 Nanobdellota archaeon
AAGGCAATACCTGGTCCATAGTTTCAAATAAGGAAGATATAGCCAAGGGATATATGGCTCTGTAGAAGCGATAAATAAGATACTTCTAAGCAAGAATATGACAAATGGCATGGGGGAGCTGCCAGAGGAATCCACGAAGGTGAATATTCTCATGATCATAGCCATAATCTTAATAATATTTGCAGTTTTATTCATTGCAGCACCAAAGAACAGCAGCCGAAGCGACAAAGATTATTTTGTCGCAGCAAGTGTTTTAAGCGCTTTGATGAGGGGCGGAAAAGGCGGGGGCTCTGGCGGTTTTGGAGGATTCGGCGGCGGGTCTTTTGGCGGAGGAGGTGCAGGCGGAAGATGGTAGCTTTGAAATGCCCAAGATGCAATATTGACATGAAGAAGATCATAAAGGATAAGGTGGAGATTGACGTCTGCAAGAAGTGCAGGGGAATGTGGCTTGATGATTCTGAGATAGAAAAACTGATAGGAGGAAGCAAAAGATGAAGAAATTGATAGTCGCCGGAGCGATACTGGCTATTATTGTCATAGTCATAGGGATAGTCGCAGGAGGTCTCTTCTTGTGGTTCATGGAAACAAAGAACCAGCTAGTCGCGTCTGATGAAGGCGTTAATACTGCGTGGGGAAATGTCCAATCCGCATATCAGAGAAGGGCTGACCTTATCCCTAATCTCGCAAAGACAGTCAAGGCTTCAGCAGAGTTCGAGAAAAGCCTTCAGACAGAAGTCACTGCAGCAAGGGCAGGGATAGCCAAAGCCAGCACACCTGCAGAGCTTGAGCAATCTGGGGGAGCGCTTGACAGGGCAATCAATGTTGTCTTTGAGAACTATCCTGAGATAAAGAGCACTGAGAATTTCCTCTCGCTGCAGGATGAGCTTTCTGGGAGCGAAAACAGGATAAAGGTCGAGAGAGACAATTATAACAAGGCAGTCATGGGCTACAATATCAAAGTAAGGAGCTTCCCGTCTAGCATTGTCGCAGGATGGTCTAACATGAAAGAGAAGCAATACTTCGGTGCAAGCGCAGGTTCAGAGAATGCGCCTGATGTCGGCGAGCTGCTCAATTAGATTTATTTTTTCTTATCTTGTCTAGTATCTCTGCTCTGCCTTTTGTCAGGAGCATGTTCTTCTGGTCCTTCTTCTCCCTGAATGCCCTTGGCACAATCATTTCTTTTTTTGTCTTTGGATCTTTTCCAGAGTAATACATTGCAGTAGACATAGTGCCAGGTGTCGGAGTGAAGACCTGGGTCAGGTTGATAAAGAGCCTGTTCTTCCTGCAGAACTCCTTTAAATCCGCCATGTCTTTCTCTGTCGTGCCTGGATGCGCTACGACAAAATAAGGGACCAATGGCTTTTTTGTATTCTGCTTCTGGTTCACCCGCTCATATTCTTTCAGGAAGTCCTCAAATGCTTTCTTGTTTGCCTTGTTCATGCTCGCAAGGACAGTGTCTGAGATATGTTCAGGCGCGATCTTCAGCCTCTTTGCGAACTCCTTGTTGAAGTTGAGAAGCTGAATAAGCAATATAACTCTGAGCTTGAGGTCAGGAGTGCAATCAGGCATGACGTTATCCTATCGCAGAAAAAGCTCTTCGAGAAG
>JAAXVZ010000123.1 GCA_013335235.1 Nanobdellota archaeon
CTTATCACCAACCTTACACCAAGCCTCACCTCCTAATTCGGGTGCCTTCCAACACGTAGGACCAATGTCAATTACCGTCCCACGATTGGCCCCTGCCCTCTCCATCTCGACCCTAAGACAGAGGCTCTTGTCTCAAATATCTCTAGCGTCGATTACATAATAACAAAGAACGAGAAAGAGGCGTTTATACTTGAGAACAACCTAATAAAGAAGAATCAGCCGAAATACAATATCGATCTCAAGGATTCAAAGAGATATGCATACATACTCCTGACTGACGAGCCTTTCCCGAGACTGATCTTAGCTAGGAAAAAAGAAGGCCAGGGGAAATTCTTCGGCCCGTTTGTGTCAGGTGAGGAGCGTGATGTGCTGCTGAAATTTGCGAATAACCTGTTCAGGCTCAGGACATGCAGGAAGCTGCCGAAGAGAGCTTGCCTTCGGTATTCCATGGGGCTTTGCACAGCGCCATGCGCCATGAAGATAAATGAGACAGATTATTCTAGTGACGTCCTGAATGCTGAGAAACTTCTCTCTGGAAAGACAGACACCCTGTTAAAAGAGATGAAAGTCGGCATGGCGAATGCATCAAGGTCTCAGGAATATGAAGTCGCTAAGGTCCTGAGGGATAGGATACTTTCCCTTGAGCACCTACTCGAGAAGCAGCGTGTCGAGACAATGCAGAAGCATGACCAGCATGTCATAAATTATATAGTATCAAAAGGAACAGTGTTCCTTGCATTATTCAAAGTGAGCAAGGGCATACTTTCAGGGAAAGAAGAGTATGAGTTCCAAGAAATCGGCGACTATCTAGAGGAGTTCATGCTGGGATATTACCAGGACAATATACCTGAAGAGATAATCCTGCCGACAGATATCAATATGGGGGAATACCTGTCAGAGAAAAAAGGGAAGAACGTCACTTTGACAGTTCCTTCCAGGGGAGAGAAAAAGGAGCTTCTAGATCTGGTGAAGATCAACCTTGAATCTACATTCATCTCCGGCGAGCTGGACCTGGATGATCTCAAAGAGAAATTAAATCTCCCTACACCTCCAAAGCGCATTGAGTGTTTTGATATCTCGCATCTCTCAGGCACTAATTCAGTCGGGGCCATGGTCCATTTCAGGGACGGCAAGCCAGACAAATCTAACTACAGGCGATTCAAGATAAAGCATATAGGCGGCATAGATGATTTTGCGATGATAAATGAGATTGTTGAAAGAAGATATTCCCGCTTAATAAAAGAGAATTCAGAGCTGCCTGACCTGATAATAATAGATGGTGGCAAAGGCCAGCTCTCATCTGCTTTGGAAGCGTTGAATAGGCTGAATCTCAGGATACCTACAATCGGGCTCGCAAAGCAGGAGGAGGAAGTGTTTGTTCCCGGAAGAGAGGCTTCGCTCGTATTTGACAGGAAATCCAGGGCGCTAAAACTGCTGCAGAGGATAAGGGATGAGACCCATAGGTTTGCGATAACGTATCAGAAGCTTCTCAGAGGCAAGAGGATCAAGGGGGAGAAGAAGTAAGGTATTATTTTTTAGTCTTTTTTGTCTTGCTTTTTCTCACAGCGTTGGATTTAATTTCCTCCCTGAACCCTTCAAGCTCTTCTATCTTGACTTCAGGGAACATCCCATCATACCTGCAAGACTTGCACCTATATCTTCCTGGCATGAAATTATTGATATTGAACATGGAACTCTCTGGAGAGAGGAATGTGCTTGATATCTCAACGCTCCCGCACTTCGGGCAGGCAAGCACATAATCAGAATGTTTTTTCCGTTCAGCCATCCATTTCAGCATATAGAAACCTAATGTGAATAAGCATAGGCTTGCGGCAATCGCAACCAGCTTTGCGACTAGAACTGAGTCCATATGCCATAAGCATGAAACCTTCTATATATTACTTTTCCCCGATTGGCTTAAATATAAGATATTCCAAGCTAGCCAGATGATCCACCGGCTATCCAGAGAAGACAGAGAAAACCTCCCTGGGATAGAGCAGGGGCTGATTAAGTTGATTACTAAGATAGATAACTTCTTCGGTAACCCGTCCGAGATGGGACCGGATGGCCCAATGCATTGGTATCGCTCCCTGACCGGAAGAGACACCAGCTATCAGCATCTTGGGGCATGGTATGATATATTCTATGCAGAGCAGGGTGGAGAGCCGATCGGCCTGATGAGCGTCATGATGAAAGTTCCTGATCAGACGCTGGCTCAGTATGCCAAGAGGGAGAACCCCGTAATGTTCGATGCAGCAGACCCTCGCGTGGTATATGTCTCTACATTCTATGTTGCAAAGGAGCACATGCGAAAAGGCATAGGCAAAAACCTAGAAGAGAGCATGGCACATGCAATGCTAGGGATAGGCAAGGAATCTGCTTTCCTGAAGACCATGACTACTGGCGCCGAGGAGCATGAGCCAATGAGGGATCTTCCAGGGATACATTATTACCAGAAGAGCGGCTGGCAGGAAGTAGGCAGCTTGTTGCATGACCCTGATCGGGTGAGGGCTGATTGGTGGCCATGCATGAGCGAAGAGAGGCGAGCGATCAGGCCAGGGACTATCTGGTATATGAAGGGTTTGGCTAGGCAGCCATAGGTCACGAAAGACATGCCAAAGCAAATACTATTTATGGGTTATATGCAGTATGAAAATTTGATTCCTGTTTGAAACGCATCTTGGAAAAAAGTTTTCAGACTATGTCTTGGTTTGTGTAAGAATCAGTCTATGCATCTTCACTACTGTGTCTGCAAGCCTATTATTTTTTCCAGATTCACCTATGAACAAGAGGGATATCCCTTTTTGTATTCTCTTTTTCTCGTCTTCTCTCTTTTCTTCTGTATACTCTGCAGGTAAGTTATCACAAAGATAAATCAGACGCTCAAGAAGTATTTGCTGACTTTCCAGCGCTGAAATAAATTCGCCTAAACTACGCGAGAGATCCCTGTTTAGCGTAGCGAGCTTAGGATAAATGACTGGCAGTTTTTCAATATTTATTCCGGTGAATTTTGGATTATTGAACGTTAGTGAAACTTTGTACATCTTGTCTAAATCTGCAAACAATTCATCTCTCTTAGCCTGCTCGAATCGTAGATATTTAGCCTCGTTCATTACAACAGCCAGGAGATGGGTGATGCTTTTTTTATCAAACCCGGGCTTATTCTTTTCGAGCCAGAATCCACCAATGCGGTCACAGATGTCAAAATCACGGAGATGCAGGCTAACAAGGTTCAGAGAGCTGGTGTGGCTAAAAAGCGGACCTAAAGACTTATTCAGCCATGCATCAGCTTCTGAAACATATTTCCTGAATTCAAGATTATAGCCTATCAGGGCGATCTGGCTGGATAAAGATATCCCAAATGCAGGCAGCTTCAGCTTCAATTCCTGATGTAGGTATTCAAGGAAAAGCCCAATCAACGCTAGGTCAATTTTTTGCAGGTCTTTTTTCTCTCCATATTTTATCAATACAGATTTTTTTATCAGCTCAGCAAATTCGAGTAGGATTAGCTTTTTCCTGGCAGCTTTCTCTTCTGCTTGAGACTCTGTCAAACTCAGATTTATTAGCACATATTCAGCAAAACCCTCAAGCCAGGAAGCATCTGTCTCTATCAACTCTAAGAGGAGTTCAAAATTTTCCTGAAGTATCCCGAAGTACCTTGATTTAGGATCATTGTAACTTGTTAAGCAAAGGAAGCATTCTATAGCCCTGAGAAAAGGCTTTACAATCTTTGCAGGCTTAACTGTCCCGCCGGAAATGCTTTTATTTATCTCCAGAAGTTTTCTGGTACTGTAAGCGAACAGGCCTAGTGCATCTGCGATAGGGATGTTCTGCCTGACTATCATGCTTTGGATAACGGACCTGTGCTCGGCAGAAGTGAGTAATATCTGAGACCTTAGCGGGTTTGTTATCACAAGGAATGTCCATGTCTTGAGGTTTCCTTTAAACCCATCTAGCAATTTCTTGTTGAACTTGGTTTCCAATGCAAGCGGAGGTCCAACATCGAAAGTAGATATGAATATCGTAACATCCCTCCCCAGCTGCTGCTCGGCGCTTTTCTCAAGTATGGCTATATTCTTCTCAAGTAGCCTAAACAGGCTATCCTCCTCCTTCATATTCCATCTAGATTTCAGGATTGGCGGTATCTCTTCTCTTATTTCACCGCGTGTTTTTTTGAGAGCGTACATAAGGAGTGGCGTAATCGCAATCTGGATGTCACAATCCGATGTACTGTTTGTGTTTGGAGTGCACCAGCTGCCAAATGCGCAAGGAATGAACTCAAAGAACAGGGATTTTATGTTCAAAGCCCACATATTTTGAACATACCAACCGAAGAAATATGAAAAAGGCCTAACAAGCTCTTTTTGTACATTATCCTCAAAAAAAAGAATGTTCTGCATCCTATTATCTCTTCTTATTAAATTAATAAACATATCTATAATTTGAAACGGAATAAGTTTTCTCTGCTTCTCTTTTCACTGACCAGTTATATTATTCTGTATCTGCAAACACCTGGATAATCCACAGGACATTTGCACATAATACTTTTAAGCACCTCAGCATTCTTTTTGCATTATGGACTTCAACCTAGTTTCCGGCTTCTCTCCCAAAGGCAGCCAGCCGGATGCTATCAAGAAACTGGTTGAGAACTTTGCAGCAGGGAAAAAGAACCAGACCTTGCTTGGCGTCACAGGCTCAGGGAAGACGTTCACTATCGCGAACCTGATCTCGAAACTCAAGATGCCGACATTGGTCATAGCGCATAACAAGACCCTGGCAGCTCAGCTGTATAATGAATTCAAGGAGTTCTTCCCTAAGAACAGGGTAGAGTATTTTGTCTCTTACTATGATTATTACCAGCCTGAATCATATATACCGTCAAGAGACCAGTATATAGAGAAGGATTCA
>JAAXVZ010000124.1 GCA_013335235.1 Nanobdellota archaeon
TTGATATATATCTGGAACCTATTTATAAATATCAGCTTTTAGGTGAGATCGCGCATACAGAAGCAGCTAGAACCTTATTCTCAGGAACCCTAGCATCAGCTCTGATATCGATAGGAACATGATACTGTTGAATATGAAGTTAGTCCCTGTGTATGCCAGGTTCGCGGTTATATCTATCCCAAGGATATTTTTTGATATCATGAACATCAGTATGCAGTTAATGATTATTATTATGAAACCAGTGACAAGTATGTTTCCGCTCCCAAGGAGCAGGGTCATTAGGACAGCATTGATATAGGTAGACATCATGAAAAAATGGTCTACTAACAGACTGCCTGTATAGATGCAAGCGAAAAGCTTCGAAGCAATAGCGATGAATAGGCCCCACTTCCAGCCGAAAGTTGCAGTCACAAGGACTGAAGCAAAAGTCGAGAGCTCAAAATCAGTAGGCAATCCTTTTGACAGCTGGAAGGTCTGGAGCCAAGCATTGAAGAATATCGCGCCGACAAGGAACATAATCAGTTGTATCGGCACTCCGATTATCTTCAGCAGTATCAGGAAAATCAGGACAATCAAAGCCCTGGAGACCAGAGGGCTGTTTATCTTAAATCCTTTGACCTTAGAATAAGGCTCCTTAATCCTTCTTATCAGCTTCATCTAGCACCATTGATAGTAATTCTGGGAATCTCCCCTCACCTGTTCCTGCTGAAAGATGACCAAGATTATGGTATGCAATCAGCCTGGCAGACAGCTTCTGAGCTAGGCTGTCTGCGACCCGGAAGGGGATGTAGGGGTCGTTATCGCTGTTCAATATGTAAATGTTTGCATTGGCCGCAATCTTATTGTACCTGAAAGGCTTTGTGAAAAAATCTGAGATCTCAGGGATCCCTGGGTTCATATCAAACGCTGCCACCATGAATGCTGCCTTTATCGGGTTTTTCCTGAGTTCAAGCAGCCTCATGATGAGCAGGCACCCTAAAGAATGGCCGACTAAGATTGTATCTTCCTCGATCCTGCATTTCAGCGCAGATAATATCCATCCCTCTTCTGTAGGGTAGTGAGGGTCTGGCATATCCGGACACTCTGTCTGTATCCCTGATTTTTCCAGCTCGCCTCTTAGCCAGGAGAACCAGTTATCTCCTGAAGTTGAGCCCCATCCATGGAATATGACGACGTTCATCTGCAAAACCAAAATAAAACAAGATATAAAATGATTTCTGTCAAATTCCTTCGATATCCGCCCTCTCTGAGCAGAACTTCAGGTATTCTTTGACAGGCATGGTCTTTGGCTCATGCTCATTTTTTGGGCAGAACATGCACATCCTCTGATTTCCCTCTGTCCTGGCTGAGCAGGAGCCGCATATGTGTATCTTATCATCCTCAGGGCAGTACATTATCATCCCTCCTCCTAAAAGGAACTTTTCCTATCGGGTACACTCCGATGACTGTGCTGCAATTATGGCAGTAAACTGTCCCATCTGTGTCCTGGAACAGGTTCTCCATGTTCCTGAAGCTCACCTCGCATCCTGAGCCATTAGTCATTGTGACAATATCTGTGCACCTGTCAGGCAGCGGTTTATCGATTAAATCGCATTGTCTCATGATATCACCTCATGATTTATGTTGTAAACGCAGAAGATAACTAGCAGAGTCTGGCCTTTCCAAACAGGATTACCATTACATTGTTCAGATAGAACAGGACAAGGACTTTGTATTTCATACTTCGTAATACGCTGTCCGGACTTAAAAACATGGTGACTGAAAAAACGATAAAATGGACTAAAATGTATGATTTTGGACAAATATTTCCAGTATTGCAAGCACGTCTTAATTGAAACTGCTTGAATTAATCATAAACATCCTTCCTATGCCCGACTTTCACAACAAGGATATAGAGCTTTCCTTTGTCTATATCTAAGATAATCCTATAATCCACGACCCTGAGCCTGTATCCAGGCATCCCGACAAGCTTCTTCACAAAGCTTTCAGGCCTTATCCTTATCTTTTCCAATGAACTGAATATCTGTTCCTGGATTGGTTTCTCTAGCTTCTCTATCTGCTTCAGGGCTTTTTCAGCTATGACAATCTCGTACGTCATATACCAAGCCTTTTCTTAGCTTCTTCTAGAGTCACGGCTTTGCCTTGCCTTATTTCTTCGCGCGCCTCTTCAATATCCTTCTTGGCTTCTTCAGACAGTTCCATATTGTCTTCTATGAGGTTCCAAATGACCTCTTCATATGTCTCTTTAGAGAATAGCTTCCGCTTAGAAAGCTCTACCTGCAAGTCTTCAGTGATCTGGATTGTTGTTACCATAGTAAACTATAGTTTACTATAATTTATAAAGCTGTCGCTTCTTTTGCTGGATCTGGTGCGTAAAACTCCCCCAGTCTCCTCTGGCTCCAACCATTCACCTTGATAAAAGGCGCTGCCCTCTTCACATTGACACCGAACCTGTCCAGCTTCTCATACGTATCCAGCTTCTCTTTGCAGCCAAGCAATCTTCTCGCTGTCTTCGGCCCTATTCCAGGAATTCGGATCAGCTCCTCATAGCCAGCTTCATTGATATCCACCCTGCTCTCGCGCTGTTTTGCGAGAGCCAGCTTCGGGTCTTCATCTGGCAGCATTCCTTCTTCCATCACCCCTATGATCTCCTTTAATCTGAACTTGTAATCTCTCATCAGGAAATCCGCGTTATAGAGGTGGTTCTGCTTGCTCACTTTCTCAGCCTTCTTTGACTCAAGAGGAGTGCCTTTGACAGGTACAAAGGCAGAGTAATACATCCTCTTGAGCTTCATGTTCTCATACTCCCAGCCAGCCATCTTCAGGACATCCTTGTCTGTGGACATGTCATTCACGAGCATCTGGGTCGTCTGGCCTGACGCAAGATCCATCTTGGAGACCCATGCCTGCCTTCGCAGTATGTCTATCTTGTAATCCTTGCAGCTGGAAAGCTCTGACAGGACTTGTTTATTTGGGGACTCTATATTTATGCTCATCCTGCTCGACAGTTCTGAGGCCTGCTTTATCAAGTCATAAGACGTTCCGGGAAGGACCTTGAAATGAACATAGCCTGAAAACCCGTGCTTATGCCTGACCAGCCTCACTGCCTCCAGCATCTTCTCAGTCACCTTATCCTGGTCTCCTGTGATAGCTGAGCTTAAGAAGAGCCCGTTGACTCCGTGGTTTTTATTGAGGTAGGAAAATAAGTTAGCAAGTTCCTCTGGCTCATAGCTCGCACCTTTTTTCTTGCAGCCAGCAGAGTTTGCGCAGTATCTGCAGTCGAAGCTGCACCTGTTGTCCATCAGGGTCTTGAATATCCTGCAGCTTTCGTGCTCTGCCTTTGCATGATATATGCCGCCTAGACCCTGGCTGATGTTGACCTCGCACATCTTAGGCCCGCAGCTATCATACTTCCCTGCCTTCCCGAGTATACCGGCCTTCTCTAGGGTGTCCATAGCCTAGTTGTATTTTGATAGCTTAAATCCCTTAGGCAAAGATGTCCAGTGGAAGGAGAGCAACCTGTTAATTGATTCAGGTGTTATTTGATTTCAGCTTGAACTAAAGAGTGTAATATTCCTTCAATTTCACCTGGAGCCATATAGAATATATTGCTTGCATTTCTTTCACCTGCCCTAAAATCAGAAAATTTACTTTTAACATAGGCCAGGTCATTGCTGTCCTTGTCTGTGTTCCCACCAAAGATCACATAAGCATTATCAGCGCCTTTTCTTGAATAAGGTCCCAGGGAAGGAAAAATGAGCCCAAGCAAAGGATTTTCCCCGAAATTGGCGAATAATATTATTTTTGAGGGGCTTTGGTCGCTAACCACACCATATGCAAGTTCCAGGGATGCCCCAGTTAGATAATCATCATCAACAATCAATACTCTTTTCCCAGCAAGCTCATCAAAATTATCAATTTTATTGATAATTACTTTGTCTTCAGGGTTTGTTTTTCTTTCAGTATGCCGTGTCTCTAGGACTTTAACAGAGTAACCCAGCTTTGCAAACATATTTGCATAAGCCAGCCCCTTTCTTGCAAGCAATACAACCTCTTCTATTTCCTCAACCTTAGCTAATACTCCCAAATACAGAAAAGTGATTGACGATACAATACTATCCTCTACGGAAACTATTTTAAAATTTTCCAAAAGCGGAACAATTCCCTTTTGCCTGTACCGGTCTATTGCTGAGGAATCCATGCAATGATTGCCTCCATGCAAGTACAATTCTTGCCCGTATTTCAAAAGTAAATCTATAAATTCCTCTTTTGTGGTCTTTGGAAGTTTTAAGGATAAAGCTGCAGGGATTTCACCAAACAAAAAATCTCTAGCAGACTCAATTCTTTGCTCTAGTTCATTGCCATTTTCTTTCAATAGCCTCTGCGCAGACCAAGAATCTCCTGCTTCCTTGTAACATGCTAATGCCACTTCAGGCATCCCTAAAGAAAGCCCTAATTTTGCTGCACGATGATAATATCCTGAAACTGCAAGCAATTTCAGTGTAGAAACATTGTCTTTGGAACTTAATAAACCTTCAGCCATATTACTGACTTCTATCGGAAGATAGTATTTACGAACCAGTTCTCTTACATCTTTTTTCATCTATAGAATTGAATAAGTTACCCAGTTTATAAATTTTTCCACATTTAACCACTTAATAGTGGTATTAATTATGTGATGTGTGCAACAGTCCTCATAGTGCCACCCCGGCCACATCTGCGCCAGAAAAAACTAGTTATTATGAATCACGCGTTTTAAGATATAGGAAATCCAGAAAATAGCAATTCATAATTCAAGTAAAAAAATGCAAATCCTTAGGTATATTTTTTTCCAACGACATTATACGCATCCCTGAATGCCATCCCCTTCTTGACCAGTTCATATGCCTCATCTGTTGC
>JAAXVZ010000327.1 GCA_013335235.1 Nanobdellota archaeon
TGTAGGCTCTTTTCATGGAGATTGACGATGAGCCGGTTTTGATAGCGACGTCGCGCTTGAGCTGAGTTATTAGCTTCTTCACCTCATGCTTGTCATCAAGAGTGAATTCTGAGACAAGGTTTGCAGACTCGCCTTTTATCTTGGTTTTGAAGACCTCCCATTTTAGGTCTTCGTTCTTCCTAGCTTCGATCTTAAGCTTGCTATCCTTAAGCTCTTTCTCAAGAACAATCAGATCATCTGACTCAGCAACTATCTTCCAACCCATGTGTCATTGAATTTAAGGCGTTATTTTAAATCTTTTGCTGCGAGCTCAGCAATTGTGCCAGCTTCTCGGACTTCTGTTCCGAAAACCTCGAGCAAGGCGTCATCTAGGTGCCTGGCCAGCATCATGCTGCCATATCTCTCATAAACGTAATACTTTGACTGATTTGTTGGTACAACGACCAGCTTATAGCCTGAATTGGCAGCAGCGACAGCTTTCTGGGTGATCCCGCCTGTCTGCAGGATATTACCAGAAGCATCAATGTCGCCTGTCAACACAAGGTCAGGGTAAGTCTGATTCTGCATAAGGCAAGTCGCGGCAAGCGCGATCGTGGCTCCTGCACTGCCGCCTGATACAGATCTTGTCGGAAAGCTGAAAGTGAGCCTAAATGAAGTGTCTGATGATGTCAGATTCCTTGCATATAAAACAGCGTTTCTTACAGAGGCAAGTGTTGTGCTGTCAAGGATGATATTCTCGCTTAGCAGGACAGGATCAATGCTATCTATCTCTTCTAGGGTGACGTTTCCAAGTATTCCTTGGTTTGAGATAGGATCCACAGCTACTAGTGGTGCAGTGATAGACGCTGCCTGCACTAAGCCTATTAATAATATGGCTAATAATAAATATCTCAACTAATCACCCCATATAAATCCAAATTGAGCAATTATTAAAGGCTTCTGTTTTCAGTCCCTAGTGACAATCCAATAGGATCATATCTGCACATCAAAGCGGTCCTGTCTCCATACTGCATGGAGTGCTGGGCTGTATCGCAGGTGTTTATCCTTGCTTAGCATACCTGTCATTTTTTCAGTCAACTCTGAATTGGATGATGAATTGAGGTTCAGCGCAGTGGCATTTTCACCCTCGAAGATATAAATCCTGTTCGCAAGGCCAAGCTCCTTGTACAGGCCAACGTTCTGGATTGCTTCCGAAACAAAGAATTCAGGATTTGCAATTACTTGGCCACCGATTCGCTCCATAGGTACTACTGGTAAGGGATTGGTTGCTCCTGTCAGCAAAAACTCTTCTTTTGCATTGTAGAACAATGGCAGGGTTATCCCAAGCCTGACGTTCTGTACCACTTCCTTATCTGCATGTTGTCCTCTGAACATTGGGTGGAACGCATCTTTTAGTATCTCATTATAATTGGATTCATTGATTGCGGACATTCCGAAATTCAGCATCACTGTCTCTATATCGCCTTGCAGATGCCTCCTTCCAGGTAAGGTAGAATACACAAGCTGATACATGCCAGCCTGGCCGCCTTTCATATAAACGTCACACAAATCCAGGTATTTGTCTACTGTCAAGCCAATCAAAGGTGTCATAT
>JAAXVZ010000125.1:0-2735 GCA_013335235.1 Nanobdellota archaeon
TCGGGTCTGAAGTATACCCTGAGCCGAAATCCTCACCGAACTGCTCCCTGAGCATATCCAGGTATCTGTCTCTTGTCACTTTAGCGATGATGGAAGCTGCAGAGCAGACAGGATAAGTCTGGTCTGCCTTGTGCTCGCAGATGAGATCGACTGGAGATGGCAGCTTGCTGGATATCCATTCTCTGTATCTGGATACGTTCCTATCTGGAAGATCAATATATGCTTTATCCGGCTTCAAAGAAGAGAGTATCTCGCTGCTTGTCTTTGCCTCAAGCATGTTCAGGTTGCTGTTAGGATCACGCATATGGCTGTCTATTGTTTCAGGAGGCAGGCTGACAATCTTATAATCTTTGGCAATCGAGAGTATCTTCTTGAACAGGTCCTCCCTCTCTTTTGGAGATAGCAGCTTTGAGTCTTTCACGCCGATTGATTTCAATTCAGCTTCGCCTTGCTCATCGACAATGACGCCTGCCATCACCATCGGACCTATCACCGGGCCTCTGCCTGCTTCATCTATCCCGCAAAGAATCATAAGAGAAAAGAATAATCAACCTGATTTATACATTTATCCAAAAAGCCGCTATTTAGGGAGATATCGCAGCAGGAAGTCAAGAGAGCCATTTTTAAAGGCATCATGGCAGGCAGCTGTTGTCTCTTCTATGTTTGGCGTCAGCAAGAGATATCTTGGCTCAGTATGTATCCTGCCTATCCCGAATCCGTAAACCGGCTGGCGGCATTCATCGAACAAAGCTGCAAAGGTCTTCCCATATGCAACCTGCTCCTGCTTCATGATAGACGATGCCCTGGTGACCTTATGGATAGTGGCCTCATCAGCTCCTACAACCAAATTGAGCCCTGCATCAAAAAACTCGCTGAAATGCTTTGGATTCAAAGACCCATAATGTACGATCGCAGCATATATAGTCATTTTTTTCACCTATCTGAATGCAAATACTATCAAGTCTGAGAATATTAGGAACCACACGATATTATTCAGGACATTCGCAAAGCCGTCTGCAAGGCTCAGCATCAGCGGCTTGAAGGATGACTGGAACATCACTCCCAATATATATTGGATGACGCTTGTGAGGAAACCCACAGTCTGCAATGGCATTGAAGGGAAAAACAGCACAAATACATTCGCGACCATTGATAATGAGATGAATATATAGCACATCCAGTTCATGCTCTGGCCAGCGATTGTCTTTGGAATTATGTATGCAAGGAATATGTAAAGGAGAGAGTAACCAAGACCATAGTATCTTGTTATCACTATCTCTAGAAAAAATAGAGGGGATATGTCTATCGGGAAGTGCATGAGCTTGGTATAGTATATGATCACTGCAGTAATTCCGACAAAGATTGAGTACAGCACAAGCTTCTTTGGCATGAAGAGCAGGAGCGCTACTATAGGGACATATTTCAGGTAACTTGTGTACCTGAAGCCCGAGAGCCTCTTGAGCACGTGGTGCTGGAATGTTGTATCCATAACATATTAATTGCGAAAAGTTAATATATAGTTAATCCATATATTATAGATATAATATATATTTAGGCAAAAATGGAGACGAGAAGCATAGTGAAATCAGGTCCTTCATCTTATGTAGTCAGCCTGCCGCTCAAGTGGATAAAAAGCAACAGATTGCGGAAAGGGGATAATATATTCATTGAAGAGAAAGACAACAAGATAATATGCTCGTCAAGCGCAAAGTCTGAAGACCCTGAAAGAAGTTTCAGGATCGATGCATCCTCCACTAAAGATGTCCTTGAGAGGATGCTGAAGTCAGCATATCTCGGAGGCTACCATACCTTCATATTAGAAGGTGAAGTCAAGAACAAGGCAAAAGAATTCAGGGAAATAATTGATCAGCTTGTCGCTGTCGAGATCATGGAGCAGGGCGGACAGAGGATAATCGCGCATGAGCTACTCGACAAGAGCAAGAACAGCCCGGATAAGATACTGAAGAGGATAGATATGATCATCAGGGGGATGTTCGAGGACCTCGCTAGCGAGAATGGATTGTACCAGAACTTCGTAGAGAGGGATAAAGATGTGAATCGGCTTCACCTGCTTGCTGAAAGGCTTGTCCTTCACGCATATAGCAATCCAGGATATGCAGAAGAAGTCTCTCTCACAGGATTCAATATAGTCCTTGATACAAAAGCGCTGGATTTCCTTGAGATAATCGCCGATGGCCTGAAGGAGTGCTCAAAGGTATCTGACCTGCAGAAGAGGAATAAAGAGCTTATAGGCAAGCTAAGGAAGAGATATCTTGAAGTCATGGACGCTTACTATAAAAGGGATGCAAAAGCAGCAGTTAGCTGCTCATGCAAAACAAAAGAGGCATTGTCATGGATAGAAGAATACCCAAAGACAGTCCAAGGGATTGAATTCATAATGCCGCTCAGGACAGTCATCCTGATGCTAGATGAACTATCGCTCGTGATACTTAATAAGAGCACTTAATCAAGTTTTCAGAATATATTTCCCTAATATATCCAAGACTTCCAAATCCTGCGGTCCAAGTTTCAGTTTCCTTGCTTGTTCTAATGTATAGAATTTAGCGCCATCTCCCTCCTTCACTGTGAACTCTGAGAAGCCGTCCTTTACTTCTGTTGCGAATATGTACATTGTCACATGCATCGGCTCGCCTTTTGTCATAGCGCCTTTATATATCTCAGAGACGCTGCCGAGATAAGCAAACTCGGAGAGATTAATTGTAAGCTCTTCCCTG
>JAAXVZ010000125.1:2745-4870 GCA_013335235.1 Nanobdellota archaeon
AGCCTGCTCCGTGTTCTCTCCGGGCTCAAGTTTTCCGCCGAAGAAGCTCCATTCCTCGCCGAATTTCCGGATCGAGCGGCGGTCCTGCATCAATATCCTTTTGTTTTTTGTGTAGGGTATCCAGATTGAGATCTCACGCTTCAGCATATAGCCTAGAAAACATGAAGGGTTAATAAGGTAAACGCAAAAAAAGATGTTATCATGAAAGAGAGACCTTAATCACCACTTGATTAAATCTTTGTCATAAACCAGTATATTGACAGTGCTGCCTTTATCCTCAAAAAAGGTATATGTGCCCTGAGCTTTATAGAATACAAAACCCATGCCCCTATTTTGCTTCAGATTTTTTTCTGCGACAGAGAGATAATCAAATCCAAGACCTGAGTCTCTTATCCTTGCCAGCAAGTATTTTTCGCCGTTTGAATCTTCTCCCCTGAATATCTTCAGGGAAGACATAAGTTTGTCGTCATATAGGTTCCCCCTTTCGACAGCGTTCCCATAAGATTCCATAATCGTGTAATATCTCCATTGCATCTCATCCGTGTCACCGAGCAGGCTTATCAATAATTCCTGCACTCTGCCTTGCAGATTCCACATCTTTGGGTAGTCTACCCCATTCTCTTTGCTTTGCGATGCAGACCGTATGTCCCCTAGATTGAATACTCCATAAAAGATCATATCTGGAGCAGGACTATTATCAAGAAAATTTTGAAAAGTATTTTCAATAATCATGCAACAGGGCACCACAAGGTGTTGAAATATCCCTTTACAAAGGGAGTTTCCTTTTTTGGGGTTTTCAATTCCGCCATCATTACTGCTGGCCTTCCCCATTCATACCTGACAAACGCCATAAGCCTGTCATCTGGTGAGAGCGAGAGGTCAATTGCCCTTCCAAGGTCCACTCCTTCTTTTTTTCGTATGTCACGAACAGACATCAATCCGTCTTTGCGATTGTATATTACATAGTTACCATCGCTTGAGAACTGAAACAATGATTTTTCGTGTGCACTAGCCAACTCAGCTATACTCTTGCCTTGATTCAAGTCATACACTGCTAAGTGCGTATACAGAAGTTTTTCATCAAGGAACTTGTCCTGTTGGAACATGAACTTTCCGCCAGGCATAGGCATCAGGTCATGCGCGTTATTCAGAAAAGCCGCCTGACCGCTCAATGAATTGTCATCCTTCCTGAATATTCGGACATCCTTGGATTTTCTGCTGTAATCCTGTTTGCCGTCATATATTACTGCCGGAACACCGTCTTGCATAATCCACATGGGGTTACTCCCTTCCATGCAGATATAAGGATTCACTTTCCCATCATATCCATAAAGCCTGATCCTATCGCGATCTGTCTCGATTGCAATCTGCTCAAGGTCAGGGTTCCATTGAACAGAACCTATGCTTTCTATTTTAGCGAATTCCCTTGATGTTCCTGTCGAAAAGTCATAAATGCTAATATCTTCTTTTGATTTTGGAAGGGAATATAGCATATGGGACCCATTTGCAGATAATGATACCAATCCTCCAAACTCTTCTATTGTTTTAACCTTGCCTGTATCAAGATCCTTGATTTGAAGTGCCCCTTCCTTGTCTGTCCATGCAAAATTATGGCCGCTAGTCAGCCAGAAGTAATGTGGCTGAGGATTGCCTGCATTAATTTCTTCGGCCAGTTTACCGTCTTTAAAGACAGAAATTTTCTCTCTATTTTCATATGATTGTAATGCAAGGTACATTTTTAATCCTCCATAATGCGTTTTGACAGTGAATATGTTTAAACCTAGACCACACAACTTATTTATAAATATTACCACTACAAATCAAGAAAATTATGTTATTTTTAGTATTATGTAGTGTTAATATTTATAAATAATTTGTCTTTTAAAATAACCCCCTTCTGCAGCTGTTCCTCCATCCCCCTGTTCATCGGGTTTACCAACGCAGGCCTGCCGGTGGGCGTCACCTTCAGCTTTCTCATTTCCTCACCCCTTGTTGATCTGGGTGCCTTTGTGCTTTTGTCTTCGATTTTCGGATTTAAAATCGCCCTGGCATATGTGGTGGTGGGAATAATTCTTGCCGTTATCGGGGGTACTGTTATCGATAAGCTGGGCATGGAAAATCAAGT
>JAAXVZ010000126.1 GCA_013335235.1 Nanobdellota archaeon
TTGGGTGTATGATTGCAGTCACCCCCAGGACAAGTGTTGAGTTGGTGATGACGCTGCCCATAAGGTCGCCGATGGCAAGGCTCTCATGCTTGGATGCGACAGATTTCACTGTGAACACAAGCTCAGGCAGGGTAGTTCCAAGAGCTATGAAAAATATGCCTGTGAGAAGCGGGGTTATGCCGATATCGACAGACATCCTTTTTGCGATATCCACAACAAAGCTTGAACTTATCACTAATGCAATGATTGAACCTATGAAAAAAAGTATATATTTAGTCAGCTCCTTCTTTGATGTCGGGTCTTCCATCTTAGGGAACTTGGATTCTTGGCGCAGCAGGTTATACATATATGCCCCAAAGACCAAGACTAGGATAGTGCCGTCTATTCGCGATATGCCAGGAGTGACTTCGATCCCGAACATTGCCCAGAAGGTGTGGTCTACCAGAAGGATGACAGGCAGCAGCGCTATCATGAACATATAAAGCATATCTGTCTTTATTATCCTGCTCTCTACCTTGAGTTTTTTCGCGAGGACTGCCCCTATCCCCGCAATCAAAGTCAGATCGATTATGTTTGACCCGATTACATTCCCTATAGAGAATGCAGGGACGCCTTCTAATGCGCTCATGATCCCGATGAAGGTCTCAGGAAGGCTGGTTGCAATGGCGACCAGGATAAAGGCTATAGTGAACTCATTTATCTTCAGGAAGGTTGCGATCTTCGCGAGGCTCTTGACGAGAAGGGCGGAGAATTGGGAGACTGCGATGCATGCGATGGCAAATATCAATAGGTCGACATAGAAAACCATAAACGATTAGCTTTTTTTGGCCTATATAAACATTGTGAAAAATGAGACTCAATTAATTGACATAAACTGCTTTAGATCTAGGGGTATTAAGAGTTATAAATACCCTACCCTTTGCGGTGGTTGTGATTTTTATTTTTCTATGGTGATATGAAAAAGAATAATAATATCCTAGCATTCATCTATGGATATGGCTATAACAGATAACCAGAAAAGACGCGAATTCGTGACACGTTGCTGGGTCAAGGCAATGAAAAACGTATTGACTGCGATAGAAGGGTATTGGGGAATGACTTTTTTCATGGAAGAAGTGCCTGAAAAAGAGAAAACAGCATTTAAGATGAAACTCCTAAATAATATCGAGATGTTTGTGGCATCTTATGACCGCCTCAAGCCGGTTGTCCTTGCGATAGTGGATGAGTACAGGCAATACGATATGCCAGAAAAAGAGATAGTTAAAGGGATTTGGAGCTATGAATTGAAGAATGCTGTGAATTCGTTAAGAGATTTGTGTAAATTCATTAAGCGTAAAGATTATGTCCAGCTCGATGAACAGACATTAAGGGCATGGCAGAAATATAAGGACTGGGAGCAAAAATTGTACGAAAAAAGGAGAGCATACCATGAGATCATACATTCTTACATCCCGGAACAGGAAGTAAATGCAATAGATGAGTCAGCAAGCCTTACTTTCGGGCATAAGTTCAGCAGTGCAGATCCTACAGCAAATAGGGTATAGCCCTATTCGTTGTATGTAATAAGGTATCTCTTATCATACTTCTCAAGTCTCTTTGCACCAGGCAGGAATGCCAGGTTTATTACAAATAGGAGTGTCTCAACCTTCCCTCCTAGCTTTTCAACAAGAGACGCAGCAGCCTCCATAGTCCCGCCTGTAGCCAGCAGGTCGTCTACTAACAGGACTCTCTCTCCTGGTTTTATCGCATCCTTATGCACTTCAAGAGTATTCTTCCCATACTCAAGGCTATAGCTCTGGCTGATTACTTCTGCAGGAAGCTTTCCAGGTTTCCTGATGATGACAAACCCGCACCCAAGCATAAGTGCGAGCGGAGCTGCAAAGATAAATCCGCGGCTTTCGATTGCTGCGACCTTATCATACTTTTTTCCTTTGACAAGGCCATATAGCTGGTCTATTGTCTCCTTGAACGCTTTTGCATCCTTCACAAGTGTTGTGATATCATAGAACAATATCCCTTTCTTAGGGAAATCCGGCACGCTTCGTATATGTGATTTTAGGTCCATGTCTTAAAAAAACCTGGATTAGTTTATTATTCTTTCTTTCTATCTCCTAAAATGCAAACGCTTTAAATAATTCTCGGGGTTTCCTGTTGTCTATGGACTTTTACTCTGAGCTTGCAGAAAGGATAGCTGGAAAGGATATTTCCAAGCAGGACTTAAACAGGCTCAAGAATGTTCTCTGCAAGAAATACAGCCTGAAGAAGATCCCGACTGACGCGGAGATCATGCTAAACATGAAGGATGAGGACATAGGGAAAGTCAATCTTGTGACAAAGCCGACAAGGACCAAGTCAGGAGTTGCGCCTATTGCAGTGATGACTGCACCATCAAAATGCCCGCACGGCACCTGCATCTATTGCCCAGGAGGAAAGGGCAGCATATTCGGAGATGTGCCCCAATCTTATACTGGAAATGAGCCCTCAACAATGAGGTCGATGAGGCATGGTTTCGACCCTTACCTTGTTGTCCTGAATAGGCTTGAGCAATATATCATCCTGAACCAGAACCCAGAGAAAGTTGAAGTCATAATCCAGGGAGGGACTTTCCTTGCGATGCCAGAAGAATACAAACAGCCATATGTCGCTTACATCTTCAAGGCATTGAACGATTTCTCAGAGCAGTTCTATTCTCCTGGATTTGACTATGCAAAATTCAAGAGGTTCTTTGAATTGCCGGGAAACAAAGATGACATGGACAGGTCAGCAAGGATCGAGGCGAGGATGTCTGGCCTGAAGGGAAAGGCAGACCTTGAGACAGAGAAAAAGAGGAACGAGACAGCAGCTATCAGGTGTGTTGGCCTCACAATCGAGACTAAGCCGGATTGGGCTCTCCTGCCACAGGCAGAGGAGATGCTTTCCTATGGCTGCACCCGTGTCGAGTTAGGAGTGCAGGCGACAGATGATGCTATTCTGAAGAAGCTGAACCGCGGCCATCTCATGAAAGAGACTATACAATCGACGCAAATACTCAAGGACTTGGGATTCAAGATAAACTATCATATGATGCCGGGGCTTCCTGGATCTTCAAAAGAAAAAGACCTTGAGATGCTGAAAGAGACCTTGGAAAATCCGTTATTGAGGCCAGATATGTACAAGATATATCCGACACTTGTGATGAAAGGCACGCCCTTGTATGACATGTACAAGCAGGGGAAATACAAACCGATAGAGACAAAAGATGCTGCTGAGGTGATAGCGGAGTTCAAGCGCTCTGTCCCCAGGTGGATAAGGATAATGCGTGTCCAGCGCGACATACCGACAAACGTCACAGAGGCAGGGGTCGACAAGACAAACCTGCGTCAGTATGTTGAGAAGATATGCGAGGAGCGCAAGATAAAGTGCCAATGCATCCGGTGCAGGGAAGCTGGCCTATTATCGCTCAAGGAAAAATCAAGCAATTCAGAGATTGAGATATTCATTGAGCAGTATGCTGCAAGCCATGGTGAAGAGTTCTTCATCTCCTTCGAGAGCAAAGACCGCGCATTATTGTATGGATATTGCAGGCTCAGGTTCCCTGGCAAATCCTTACAAAGCGAGATAACTCCTGATTCAGCCATAGTAAGAGAGCTGCATGTCATTGGCACAGCCGTCGGTATCGGCGAGCAAGGCCAGGTGCAGCACAAGGGGCTTGGGAAAAGCCTGCTTGCAAAGGCTGAGGATATTGCCAAGGTCAATGGAAAGAAGAAGATGGTTGTGATATCAGGGGTCGGTGTGAGGGAATATTATAAGAGATTAGGATATAGGCTGGAAGGGCCATATATGGTCAAATCCATAATGTAATCTATTCTATTAGCTGTGCATTGAGAGCCTGCGGTTAGCGAATTTTATGATATCTGCATCAAATGCCTCCCTTCTGGTCTGGGCGACAGTAAGTGCATACCTGTAGTTCTGAAGCGGTCCTTCCTCTTTTTTATGAGGATATGTAATTCTGGTCCCATAATCTGTCTTTTCCTGTCCAAAAGAGAAATGTGTTATTGAGACATCTTTTCTTTTAACATATATATTATGGAGATTAGGGTAATGGATAGGCATGATAAGCAGGGACCTGCCTTGGTCAACGAACTCTTCAACAATCCCGCTTACTAATGCTTCTCCACCCTTTCTTTCTGAAGAAGTATAGGTCTCATCTAATCCGACAAGCCAATACTCTCCTTTTGGTGGATGGGTCTCAAGCACATGCCTTGTATCCTGTTGGAATGCTGAGATGTCATCTCCTACTCCTTTTTCCCTTAGTATTATCTTGTCTCTTACGGAAACGCGGGCGTACTCAACAGGCACAAAGTCGCCTGAGAGTGCTCTTGCAGCAATGTATAATGCTTCTTTTAGGTAGATTGTTTTTCCTCCGTCATTTGGCCCTTCCACAAGTTCAACAGCACAGCCGTTTGATAGATTAGCAGAGTTCGGTACCTTTTTCTCTTCGCGGTGGGTCGGGGTTGAAGGCCAAATCCCTTCTTTGACTACAAGGCAGTTCTCTTCTTTCGGTGCGATCTCTGGCCGTTTTAGGTCTTCTTTTACCGCAACAGTTGCCTGCTTGACATACATTGCTAATGGAAGAATCGCAGCCTCAAGCATATTTGCGCCTAGATTATATTCTTCCCTATAATTTTCCTTGATAATCGCTAGCAGCTTCTCGGGAGTAACCTTCTTATCTTCTGAAGAATCTTCCTTTTCAATCCTCCATACTTCTTCCATTATTCTGCTTATAGAGTCTATAATCCCCTTTGCCAGACCTCCTTCGCACATTTGGGCATTATATGCGGCTATGGCTTCTTCGAGGATAGGTATATTAGCTGGCGAGTTTGGCAGTG
>JAAXVZ010000127.1 GCA_013335235.1 Nanobdellota archaeon
CCTGGTCCTCCAGGTTATGGATTGTCTGGTTCATCCTTCCTAGCGCATAGGTTCTTGAGCTTGTTTTCCCATAAGTCTCTATGCCCGGTACAGGGAGAGCCACAGCTGAAGATAGGACCAGGAAAAAAACCGCCATCAAAGTAAATTCTTTTTTATTCATTTTCCATAACCGTTTTGCAAGTTTAGCATTGCTATTCTCCTTGGAACAGAGGTGTCAATCATCTCTTGCCCTCTTTCTTGCCATAGCTAAGCTGCTCTTCTATCCGGGCCAGTGCAGATTGATAGATATTCTCTAGCTGCTCAAAGCTTTTCTGATCAATTGTCCTTTTTTCAAAATAATCCTCTTGCAATGATTTCAATAAAAAGAGCAGCTCATCCTTCTGTACCATGAGGGAATTAACGCCTGATAACTGGAAAGAGTGTGTCTTTGAAGCAAGCCTAAGCTTGACTAGCATGACTTCTATCTCTCCTGCGCGCTTCCTGTAATTAGTCTCATATGCCTTATAGACTGGCTCACTTATGAGATGCTGATTGAAATATTCCTCTTGAGCCTGTCTCATCAGCGCCAGGATCAATTCCTTTTCAGTCTTGAGGCGCTTTATGCGCTCATTTAGGCTAGATAATTTGTATAATCTTATGCCGATTATTGAAAGCAGGGGTATCGAGATCAGGAATATAAGCAGGACCTCCTTGTTTTGCGTGAGGAACTCCATTAACCTGAGATTGAAGGGCTTATCGTTCTCTGTCTTTGTGTATACAAGCAGATTAGCGTCATCAATCAGGCCTTTTGAAGTTGTAAGGTCTGCTCTTGCAAGCGCATCGCTTATAAGCTTCAGGAACTCGTTCATCTTGGCAACATCATATCCTTCTTTGCCTAATTTGTCCGCTTTTTGCTGGAGAAGAGACAATTGTATCTTGTAAGTATTGTAACTGCCATAGAACTCGCTTAAACCGCTGCAATATTTTCGCGCAATCTGGAAATTGCCATTAGTGTATCCTTCTGCGGCAAGATCATAATCACGCCTGAGAGTAGTGGTATCAACGCCATCAGCCTCCAGCTCAATCAACAAGGAGATAGAATCATTCAGGCATGAAATAAGGCTGGAGGTATCATCAAAGACAATGATGCCGAATCGTTTCATGATCTTATCTGAATTATCTGCCACCGCAATAATGGACAATTCAGTCCTTCCTTCATTATAATAGTCAGGGAGGCTAAAAGAGATATTCAGCTCAGCAGATTCCCCTTTTTTCAGTTCACTGATGCTCTCAGGCACAAATCTGTAGAAGCTCTTGAATAAACCGTCTATCTCAAAAGTCATATTATAGTAAGTCCTGCTAGAGATGTTATTTGATATTATGATACTGAACGTCTGTGTCTTGTTCCTTGACAGGTTTAACTCGAGAAGACCGATGTATAGGTCATCTTTTTCAGGTGGTGCCCCGCCTGTGCCAGAGGCATAGGGTGTGCCTGAATTGTCACCGCTGCCGCTGCCGCCGCCATCCCCGTCACCCTGGTCCTGCGCAGCAACTATGACACTCCTGGAATCCGAGTCATCATAGCCGCCTGAGCTATTCACAACAATGAGTATAGATTCTTCACTGTCCACAGCAGAGGATGGCACATCTGCACTGATAGAGAAGAATAATGCCTCAATGCCTCCTGGCGCCAGGGTTGAAAAATTCTGGGTTAGGCTATTCCTGCTGATCCATCCGCCTGGAAGCACCCACGTTGCAGTCAGGTTCTCGGCGGTCTCATTGCCTACATTCGTAATCTTGGCTTTCATCACACCAATATGATCGCCTGCAATGACAGAAGGATCATACTCGACAATATCTACAAGGAGATAAGGGCCGGACAGATAAGAGACAAGCGTGAAATTTGTCAACGATGACTCTGGGCTTGCATCTATCTCAGATGCGGTGATATTTAGGAAAACCATATCTGTTCTGGTGCTGAGCGCGCCTGTGGCTGTTACTGCGACAGTCATGTTTCCGTTAGGCCCAATGTTGACTGACATGCTTTCCTCTCCGTCAAAATACACGCTCCTGTTGGAGACAGGCTGCAACAACAATGTTAGGTTGGTGTCAGAGTGCGATATTAGGTCAAGGTTTCCGACTGTGGTGTTAGTCCCTATTATTGCTCCTGTGGCATTGAATTCTCCAGGAAGTATCTCCCAGCTATGCTCAAAGACGAACTCATAAGTCTCTGAGTCTGTCTCGGTCTCCTGCATTGAGGTATCTGTCGCAATAATAATAAAAGTGACATTAGCGCTCGTGTTGATCGTTATGTTCGCCACATACTGCCCTGAGATGTATTGGAAAGCCCGCGACTCCCAGTCAGGCGCATTCTCTATTAGCGACTCTAATGTCACATTAAATAGTTCCAGGTTGTCCTCTGCATCTACAGTGAAGTTGATAGTGACATTAGGGTCCAGGGAAAATGCATCAGAGGGCGTTATTGTATAATCATTTATTACTGGCGGCTCGGAATCATAATAGGCTGTTATGACAGAGGACTTGATCTGGCCAAGGTCTGTCTCTGCGAACGCCTGAAAAGAGTGTAAGTCGTTTTCAGGTGTGAAAGTCGCATTGAATCTATATTTGTCAAAAACAAGGAAAAGAAGGTCCTTTGAGGCATTGTTACTATAATTCCCTGAAGGGAACGTGTCAATGACTGAGCCGAAAGTGTAGAAGTCCTCCCCGCTCCCGGCTGTGTTCAGGTATATCCAGTAGCTCTGTCCAGCGCTCAGGAAGATAGTCTGGTTTAGGAAGAAGTCAACCAAGGATGCTGTGCCATCAATGCTTGAATCTGCGAAGTCTGCATACGCTAGTATTGTAGAGGAGGGGAATCCTGCATCATCTTCCCTAATCTCAAGGACAGAGCCAGAAGAGCCTGTGCCGTTCATCTGCACCATAATAGAAAGCTGCTTCACGTACATGTCTTGAGAGACATAAAAGGACTGTGACAGGTTGGAATATGCCAAGTCAAGCTCATAAGAGTCTTGTGCGTCGCCATATCCTAGATATTTATTTGAGCCAGATATCGTGTATTCTCCCTGGTCGCGGTCGAGATAACTAGAGTCTATCTCAACATCCGTGCGCTCTATCTGGTACTCAATATAAGAGTCTAGATAAGGATGCAGTTCCTCATCTAGGGGGTATATGAAAGTGATATTAGGGGTTGTGTTTATGACAAAATAGCTCGAGACTGTTCCATTGAGGTTCCCAGAAGTGTCATACGCAAGTATTCTGAAATCATACATTGCGATATCAGATGTATTCGTGAAATTCCCTGTGAAATTGTATCCGTCTGCGCTGGCGAGAGGGACAATATGGCTCTTCACACCCCAGGTGACATTTGCTGTGACATTGGAGATCCCTATGTTATCTGCCACACCTGCAGAGATGTTCACGACCATTCCCTCTGAATAGAGATATTCTTCTTCAAGAGGTGATATCCCAGTAACATTTGGGGCAGCAGTGTCTGCGCCAGCTGCGTAGACAAAGAACTTGACATCATCTGTGTCTGAATAGACCTGGTCGCTGTTGAAGGCGCAGACCATGTTTGATGTACCGGCATATGCGATCGTGACCCTGATTGTGTGATTCCCCTGGATATTGTTCAGGGTCATGTTCTGATAGAAGTGCACATAGTTGTCCTCGTTGCAGACAAAGCTGTAGAAAGATTTCCATGCTGTGCCATTATGGTACACGAAAGATACTTCATCCCCATCGACATCGCAATTAATGGTGGCGTCAATCTGTATCACATTGCCTCCCATGAACTCCTGGAAAAGGAGGGATGTCACATTTATGTCCTGGACAAACTCAAAGCTGGTCTGGACGCCATCAGCGCAGGAGTCTATTGTATTATATCCGGGCTCGCCGCCGCCATTGCATGCTGAGCCGCAAACGCAGGTATTTCCTGAAGCGCAGTATTTGCCAGCCGCAGCCTCTGCAATATCAGTGATGGCCAAAACAAAAAATATTATGAAAGATATTGAAAGTAAGCTTATCCCTGGTTCTCGGGTTGATCTGTTTTGTCTGAAGGCCATTATCAGTTGTCTTTGATGAACAATTCCTCTGTCGGATATACCACAATCCCCTGGCTTGGCAGTGCCTTGAATGGAACAATTTTCTTCTTGTGGTCGCTTCCCCTTATCTTGATTATCTCTGTGGCATTTATCCTCTGGCTGCCCTGTTTCAGGTTATAGAATACAAAGACTGCGTCTGCAAGGAACTCCTCGACCCCTGACCTGCTGTATTTTGTGGTGCTATGCTCTGTTTCTGTTATCATGAAAGAAGTTATCCCTAGCTTCTGGAAAGTCTCAAAGATTTGGGAGATATAGGCCCTATACCCAGCTTCTTTCCCGAAAAAGCCTGCAGAGATCGCAGATAGTGAATCTATGACTATGAAGTCAGGAACGATCCCTTCAGGGAGGAGATTCTTTGCCTCATTTATCTCTATAAGGAGCTCTCCTCTTGCCTGGGCAAGCAAAGTCTCCACAGAACGGGCCATCTTGAAGGGATCATGTGTCAGTATCTGGAGCTTCTTTGACTTCAATAGGTCAGGGAGATTCCAGCCATAGCTTCCCATATTCCTGATAAGGTTCTTTTCCGGCTCTTCAAATGTCAGATACAATGCGGATTTCCCTGCTTTCACAGCATTCACAAGGAGCTGCATGCAGAAAGTTGTCTTCATAGTGCCTGGACCGCCAGATATAAGAATCTGGGACCCTTTTGGGATTCCAGCCACAATCAGATCGTCAAATCCCTGTATGCCTGTCTTTAAGTACTCCTCGCTTGATTTAGAATCAACCATCATCGTGCCCTCTTATAATAACTCCTGATTGGAGCTTGCAAT